>JAOUCS010000246.1 GCA_029859645.1 Lysobacterales bacterium
TCGGGGTTGCGGATGTCGTGGTGCTCAACAAGACGGATCTTGTCAGCGCGGACGAGCTTGCCCGCGTCAAGCAGCTGGTGCAACTCGTCACTCCCGGCTCGCGGATCATCGAGGCCGTGCAGGGCCGGATTCCGCTCGAGTTGGTTTTCGAAGGCGGCCGCGAGACCCCGCAACCGCGCCCGGAGGAAGGTCACCACGGAGATTATGCCCATGATCACGTGTTTACCACCTGGAGCTGGAAGAGCGACCGCGCCCTGTCATTGCCGAGGCTGCGGTCTGCGTTGGAGCAGTTGCCCGAATCGGTGTATCGCTGCAAGGGCGTCGTTCAGATCGAGGAGATGCCGCGCAACCGCTACGTCCTGCAGATGGTGGGCAGGCGCTATGATTTCGCGGAGACCGGCCGCTGGGACGAAGAGGGGCCGCGTTCGGAGATCGTTCTCATCGGCGGGCGCGATGGCATCGATCCGGAGAGATTGCAGTCGGCGTTCGATGCATGCATCGGAACCGGGGACGAATCACAATCCCCGGTCCTGCGGCTGGTGAAGAAGCTTGCCCCTGAATTGCTGGCAGACATGGATAAGTGCTGAACGCAGTGATCATTATCGTGGCGTTGGCAGAGTTTAGGAAGGATTAAAGCCCTTTTCCATGAAACTGACAAGTAAGCAAAAGCCAAGCAAAAGCCAAGCAAAAGCCAAGCAAAAGCCAAGACAGCCACATTTCATCCTAGTCCTGCAACACTCGAAGGATTCTGCCATGGTGCCAATGCCATTTAAGTAAACTGTCCCCTGATTCCCTGGGCGATTTTGAGCGCTTGGGTCCATCGATCGGCCAGTTTGTAATTCGGGTGTTCGTGACTTACCTGCTATCACTGGTCGTAGTGGCCATCCTGCTTGCCTTGATCGATAAGACGCCATGGAGCGTGGATAACGCCCTGGCGATCAAACGACAAACTAGACTCATCGGCCGTTTGGTGCATACCATTGCTAAGTTAAAGCTCAGGATGCAGGAACACATCACTCCGAAAGGATGAGAAAAGAATGAAAAAGGGATGACTGGCCCAGGTGCGGTTCTTTCTTTTTCCTGTATTTCCGGAGTTGAACCTGCTCTCATTCCTTTTGAATCGCGAGGTCACTGATGACCTGCTGGCTCGTGGCCCGGTGTCTCTGGAATGGGATTCCGTCGGCAAAGAACGGGTCGGTAGGCGCATCATGATCACTGGTGGCGCCGGCTCGATCGGGCCCAATTCATTCGACATATTGAAGATCGTTGATATTGGCGACCTGGACTGTGATTTCTGAGTCCGTCCAAACTCATCGAGAAGGGCTCGTTTCCCCTTCTCGAATCAGATTCAAAAATTATCGACGTAAATCCACGTAACGCGGAAAAGATTTACGTTGTGCTCATGCACAACAGCCAGTGCTTATTTGATTATGGCCCGGACTTTCCTCTCATAAACTGCCCAGCGCGGATCTGAATGCAGATTCTTGAAGTCTGGAAGAAGAATCAGCTGTATCAGAGCAGTGTTGTTTTGCTCGTGCGCCTGCTCAAGCATCTCGAACGCGGGATCAATTTCACCCCGGTAGGCCAGTACCGCGGCGATGTAGGGTTGCCAATCGTCGTCGAGGTAGGTGTCGGTCATGAATTCAGCGAGTGCCGCGTCTGATTCCTCCTCACGTCCGAGCGACCAGTAGGCCATGGCCTGCCCCATCAAGCGCCGCCCGTCCATAGGCTCGGCTTCAAACAGGGCCAAGGCGGCATTGGCATCCCCCATTGCAAGGATCGTGCGGCCCCGGCGGTAATTGGATTGGGAGAAATTTGGGCTTATGGTATTCGCCCTGTTAAAATAATCCAGGGCCTCGTCATATTGCTCTATCTGGTAATAGGCCACGCCAATGTTGACATACAAAGCTAAACTCATTGGATCCAGCGTCAACGCTTCTTTGTTAAGTTCGATCGCTCTTTCAGTATTGCCACGGCTCCAAGCGAGGGTACTGGCACGTCGGAATACCAACGCATTCCTGCCATCCAGTGACAGCGCCTTTTGCAGATACTGATCTGCCAATGAGTAATCGAAGTCGTGCAACGATACCACGCTGGCAAGATTGGCCCATGCCTCCGGCAATTCCGGGTCCGAGTTTAGGAAGGATTAAAGCCCTTTTCCATGAAACTGACAAGTAACGCAGTTGTTTATTGTGTCAACTTTTCGCGCTTTCCAGTTAGATTGCCGTGAAATCTCACAAAAA
>JAOUCS010000152.1 GCA_029859645.1 Lysobacterales bacterium
CCGGGTGGTGGGCCTTAACTACCGCGATGAAGAGGCAGATGCGCAGGCCTGGCTGGCTCGTTTCGGCAACCCGTATGCATTGAACATCGCCGACATCACCGGGCGAACCGCGATTGATTTTGGCGTGTACGCCGCCCCTGAGTCGTTCCTGGTCGACCCCAAAGGAAACATCGTTTTCAAACAGATCGGTGCCGTCACACCTGAGGTCATCCAGCAGGAAATCGTGCCGAGAGTCGCGCAATGGAGTAAGGCGCCATGAGTATCAAACATCTCTTACTGACCCTGACACTGGTGCTGATTACAGCTGTTGCCCAGGCAGCCGACCCGCTGGTCTTCGACGACCCCACCCAGGAAGAACGTTACAACGAACTGACACTCGAACTTCGCTGCCTGGTCTGTCAGAACCAGAACCTGGCGGATTCCGACGCACCGTTGGCACAGGACCTGCGCAAGGAAATCTACGACATGATGATGGCCGGGCAGGACAACGAACAGATAAAGACCTTCCTGGTCGATCGTTACGGCGACTTCGTGCTGTATCGCCCAAAGATGGAAGGCAATACGCTCCTGCTCTGGCTGATGCCCGGTATTCTCATGGTCATCGGTGCCATTGCCGTATTTTTCACCGTACGTAACCGCAACCGCAGGCTCGCCGCCGATCGGCAGCAAGGATAACTCTGGTGTTTTGGACTTTTGCCGCAGCGCTGCTTTTTGCAGCCGCAATGATGACTTTCTTTCCGCTGCTTCGGTCCCGGTCGCTGTGGAAGCCTTTCGCCCTGGCCCTGGTGTTCCTGGTGCCAGCTATAGCCGCCTGGATGTATACCGAAATCGGGACACCGGAAGGGATCAAGCTGATACGCCAATCACCACCGGCGAGAACCGCGCAATCCGAACCGGTTGAGCAAACCCATTCGCCCGAATCAGCCGAAATGGATACCATGATCGCTGGCCTGCAGGCCCGCCTCGAGCAGAATCCGGATGATCTGGATGGCTGGATGCTGCTGGCCCGCTCGTTCAAGGCCACGCAGCGTTTTGCCGAGGCCGCAGCGGCCCTTGAGAAAGCCTACCAGATAGATCCGGGTAATCCCCGGATCATGGTGGAACTGGTGGAAACCCGGATATTCCTGACCCCTGACGGCCGGATCAGCGATGATGCGGTCGCCACCCTGCAGCAAGTACTGGAACTGGACCCCGGAATGCAAAAAGCGCTCTGGCTGATGGGCATCGCCTCGTCACAAAGGGCTGACGTGGACGGCGCTGTTGACTACTGGGAGACCCTGCTTTCGCAGCTCGAACCCGGCAGCACCGTGGCGCAATCCGTGCAATCACAGCTTGACCAGCTCAAGGCGGAAGCCGGCGGGGCTGCGGTAGCGCCGCCGATTGCGCCCGCAGCATCCGCGCCAGCTGAACCCGCCGCGCAAACCGCGCAGGCCAATGTGGCCGAAACCACGATCGATGCAGACGCCGGGGACGACGGCAGCTGGCCCGGGGTCAAAGTAACGGTCCGGGCGGGTGATGATGCCCAATCAAGAGTACCCACAGGAGGCGTACTGTACGTCATGATCCGGTCTGCAGGGCCGGCGATGGGCCCGCCCCTGGGGGTGCGGCGAATCATCGATCCCGCCCTGCCGCTTGACATCACCCTCAGCGATGGGGACAGCATGATGCAGGAGCGGATGATTTCATCTGAAAGCACGGTGCAACTGCAAGCGAGGATTTCCCGGACCGGTTCACCGGCCGCCAGCACGGGTGACTGGCAAAGCCAGCCGCTGTCCATTTCACTGGATTCCAAAGAACCTGTGGAGTTGGTCATCGATCAGCGGGTAGAATGACCGCCTCGATTTTTGGAGGTCATTCATGCAAGTATTTCGATTTCCCTTAGCGGCAACTGTCGCGAGCCTTGTTGTCTCAGCCGTCTCGGCGCAAGCGCAACAGCAAGCCGTCGAGTACCTTCCCACGACCCTGTCCCCTACCGTGACGATGGTCCAGGGCCGCGGCGGCAATATTGCTGTTTCTGCGGGTGAGGATGGCGTATTCATCATCGACGACCAGCTCGAACCATTGACAGATCAACTGGTGGCCAGCATTCGCACCATCAGCGACCGGCCGATCCGTTTCGTGATCAACACCCACTACCATGGCGATCATGTCGGTGGGAACGAAAAAATCGGCAAGGCCGGCGCCGTCATCATTGCGCATGACAATATTCGCGAGCGCATGACCACCGACCAGTTCAATCATTTTTTCAATGACACAACACCAGCCTGGCCCAAGGCCGCCCTGCCGGTCGTGACGTTCAATGACCAGGTGACTCTGCACCTGAATGGCGAAGCCGTTACCGCCTACCATGTACCCCGGGGGCATACCGACGGCGACAGCATCGTGATGTTTGCCGGCAGCAATGTGTTGCACATGGGTGATATCTTCTTCAACGGGCGTTACCCGTATATCGACCTCGATGGCGGCGGCACCCTCCAGGGCATGATTGCCGCGGTTGCGAAGGGCGTCGAACTGGCCAACGATGACACAAAGGTCATAGCCGGGCACGGTCCGCTGAGCGATCGGGCAGGACTGCAGGAATACCACGACTTCCTGGTAACCGTCCGTGACCGGGTGCAGGCGCTGATTGACCGGGGCATGACGCTGCAACAGGCGATTGCCGCGAAACCAACCGCCGAGTGGGACAGTATTCTCGGCGAAACCTGGATCACTGGTGACCAGCTGGTTACGTTTGCCTACAACAGCCTGACCGGCGTGGATCACTTCACCCGGCCGGAATCCACTACAACCACCACCGAGTAAAGCCGGTGGCCGCTGCGCCGGTACTTGCGCTCGAATGGGCTCAGGACCGGCTGCTCAGGCGGTTCGGCTGGCGCGACATGCACGCCCAGCAAGTGATTGATCGAAGCCGCAAACTCGAGCGCAAACGGCTCCCAGTTGCAACGCATTTCGAGCCGGCCTCCCAACTCCAGCAATGCCGGAAAAACCGGGTGCGCATGCCAGCGCCTTTGTAACTGCCCAGGCTTGGGCCAGGGGTTCGGGTACAACAGGTAGTGGCGCTCAAGTTGCCATCCGGCCTGCTGTGCAAGCCGCCAAAAGCTGGTCAGATCCGCCCGCAGCCAGACCGCGTTATCTTCGACATGTGGAAAGCACTGGGCGCCCGTCCGGGACAATCTCGCCAGCGATTTGTCCACCCCGATCACCGTGCAATCCGGTAGTGCCCGGGCCAAAAATTGCGTGCTTTCCCCGGTTCCACAGCCCGAGTCCAGCACCAGCCTGGCGCTCATCCCGGTCATCACTCGCTGCAGGCTGGTGAATGCATTAACGGTAGGCTGATGAAGTGGCTGGGCCCAACCGCGCCCCCGCTGCCGAACCAGAAGCTCGAGCAGGCCTGAATGGATGCCGGTTTGGGTGCTGCTTACTTGCCGGGAACGGTGATCTTGATTATCCATGAATGACAAAATATCTGGAAGCAACTGCCGGATTACCAATGTATCATTACGCATCATGGGCAGTTCATTCAAATCCAAAACCACGCGGGAAGGCGCGACCTGGAACTTGCAGGTCAGGGAACCGTTTCGGTTTGCCAGTGGCGGCACGATACCGCGGGTCAATATCGCCTATGAAACCTGGGGCACACTGAACGGCGATAAATCCAATGCGGTGCTGATTCTCACGGGCCTGTCGCCGGATGCGCATGCCGCCAGCAGTGAACTGAACCCGCGCGACGGTTGGTGGGAACCCATGATCGGGCCCGGCAGGCCGTTTGATACCGACCATCAATTCGTCATCTGCATTAATTCGCTCGGAAGTTGCAAAGGAACGACCGGTCCCGGCAGCATCAACCCGAATACCGGCAAACAGTACCGGCTATCCTTCCCGGACCTGCGCATCCAGGATATCGCCTCCTCAGCGCAAATGGTGCTGCAAAGCCTGGAGATCGAGCAGCTACGAGCGCTGATCGGTCCTTCCATGGGCGGCATGAGCTGTTTTGCGCTGATGAAACAGGTGCCCGATATCACCAGGCATTTCCTGGCTATTTCAACCGCGGCCCGCGCAGAGCCCTATGCCATCGCTATCCGCTCATTACAGCGTGAAATGATTGTGCGTGACCCCAACTGGCAAGACGGCGACTACACCAACAAGCGCTGGCCGGAAACAGGCATGCGCCTGGCGCGAAAACTGGGCATGATCTCTTACCGTTCGGAGCCGGAATGGCGCGAGCGTTTCGGTCGCGAAGTCCAGAACCGCTTTAACCAGCGCCTGTTTGGCATGCATTTCGAAGTCGAGTCCTACCTGGAAAACGCGGCGAAAAAATTCATCCGCAATTTCGATCCCTGCTGCTACCTGTACCTTTCACGCGCGATGGACTGGTATGACATCAGTGAGGGCTTCGAGAACATGCCGGCGGCCTTCAAGGATATCCAGCTTGATTCAGCCAGGGTGATCGGCGTGGAAACCGACGCGCTGTGGCCGGCCCACCAGCAGAAAGAAATTTGCCAACAGTTCTCCGGCAAGGGCATCGATTGCCACCTGCAGATGCTGCCTTCGATCCAGGGCCACGATTCCTTCATGGTCGACTACGACCGGTTTTGCCCGGCCGTTGCGGAGTTTATGCGGCCGTTGATCTAGGCCAGGCGCATCTCAGGATTCGATAAACCCGGCCCAGTCTTCTTTCTGCGGTTTTGCAGTCAATAAACTGACAATAATCAGCGTCACCGTAGATACCATAACCGCAGGCAATGAAATGTAGTCCATGTCTATCGGAAAATGGATTCCGAGCACCTGCCCGCCTTCAGGATTCCCTTTGAACAGGAAGTTCAGAAAAACGATCCCAAGAACCGTCAGCATTCCCGCTGCAATTGATGCCACGCCCGCACTGCGGGTCACCCTTTTCCAGAAAAACGCAGCCATCAGCGCCGGCGCCAGCGAAGCTCCAATCATTGTGTAGGAAACCAGCGCCATCTCCAGGATGGTCTGGAACTGACTCATCAGCAAAAAGGCCAGGATGCCGATCACGATAATGCACGCGCGCTGAATCCAGACCACCTGCCGCGGCCGGGCATTCTGAAGGAAATACGCCTGAAAAATATCGCGGGTGACATTGGTCGAGGTCACGATCAGGAACGTGTTACCGGTAGAAATCAGGATAGCCGCGCCGGCAGCCAGTAACAAAGCGCCGACCAATGCGGGCAATTGCTCGTACCCGATGCGCAGGATGACTTCCTCCGCCATGCCGCGATTAAGACTGCCATCGGCCAGGAAAAACCGCGGGTCATCCGCGTAAATACCAAAGCCAACCAGTGCAATCGCAATCATCAGCAGTTCTACCAGGATCACGCCAAAAAACATGCCCAGCACCGCCCGCTTGGCGCCCTTCTCCGTACTGGCCGAAGAGAATTTCTGGTAGATGCTGCTCTCGCTGAGTAACAGCAGGAAAGTCGGCATGATGATACCGGCCACCCAGAAGAAATCATTGCCCCCGAAAACCGTCAGATGTTGCGCCTCGGCCTGGCTGATGGAATTTAGAACCTCAGTGACACCTCCATTCGAAACGATCGCAATTGGCAGCGCCAAAAGCATTGCCAGCAACATGATCGAGCCGTTGAAAATGTCGATGGAAACGATCGAAACCATGCCGGCCAGCACCGTGAATCCAATAATCAGTGCAGCGGCAATCAGCATGCCGGTTTCTGGACTGATGGAACCGTCCGAGAGAATCGCGATGAAGCGCCCTCCCCCTTTAAACTGGTAGCCGGCTATTACCAGGTAGGCGATGATGATGGTTATTGTGCCCAGCAACTTGGCGACCGGGCTGTAGCGCTTTTCCAGCAGGTCTGTGAGTGTGTACTGCGCGATGCGGCGAACCCGCGCGGCAATCATGTACACCACCAGGATGCCAACCCATGCCCCGACCGAGAACCATACTGCAGAAAAGCCGGTTCGGAACGTCAGTCCCGCTGTCCCGAACAGGCTGCCGGAACCCACCCAGGTACACACCAGCGTGGCGACCAGCATGTAAACCGGTACGTTGCGCCCGGCGACCATGAAGTCGTCGGCAGATTTCACGCTACGGCTCTTGTGAAAACTGATACCCAATAGCAGAACGACGTAAGCCACAACAACCGCAATGTAAATCATTAAAAATGCCCCGGATTGGCGAGACGGCAGTATAAGCCAGAAAAATGTGCAGGCGATGGTAAAACCACTGGTTCATAGCACTCAGCGGGGCTATAATTTGCGCCTTCCTGAGAAAACCACCTCATGCCGAAGTGGCGGAACTGGTAGACGCGCCGGATTCAAAATCCGGTTCTGGAAACAGAGTGAGAGTTCGAGTCTCTCCTTCGGCACCATTTGTATCTATCTGATATTAATTAACTTTTAGAAAACATTCGCGTTGTGCGATCTTTCAAATGTTCCGCAATACACGCAACAACGGAGCCTTTGGACTAAATGCTCGAATGACTGCTTCCGGCCAGAACCGGACGCTCAATTTTTAGGTTTCAACGATCATTGCACGGTTTCCGGACGTCGCGCCAACTAGTCCTCATTCAGAAGAAGAGTTTCGGTCAGCCAATCTGGCGTCACTGCTTTGGTAGGTACACCCTTGCTCATGTCTACACCTTCTTCCGGCGGCTTCGGCGGTGGTGGCCAGGCAAGCAGATCCGCTTTGGTCTGTCTGACAACGATGTATTCAGACGTGACATTGACGGTTGTCAGGTCTTGCATTAACAGTAATGGGCCACTGTAGTTGGCACTCCAACGCTCAAACAATGGATCGGTTAGCTCATCGTCCAGCGTGTAGTGCATGCCAGCGCCGAGCCGGGGCTTGGCAATACTGAAGATATTCCCAAGCTGCTCGGCCGTAGTGTGCTCTTCCAGAACGCCCTCGGCCGATTCAATGGGCAGACGGCCATAGTGCGCGAACTCCTCGGCGTAGGGGAAAACTTCGTTGACGAATATGTCCGCGCCCTTGCCTTGTTCTGCCTCGAATCGAGATGGCTGTGAGTCGGAAACGTACACAAAAGTCAGATCATTCCACTCAAGTCGATAGCCCACCGATCCCGCAAGCGCGTGGACGATAGGGAAAGCGTAAATCTTTACTCCGTTCTCCTCGTAGACCAGTTGCCGTGGGTTCTCGGGGCTGAATTTGGAATAGTCAAACTCGTTTGCAACGATCGTCATCCCACCTTTCGGAAGGATGTTCTGCTTGTTCTGAATGTGCCATTCAGACGCCTGCCTTACATGATTCGCAAATGCCTTGATACCCAGCTCAGGTGTGAATCCAGAGGATCCCCACAGTTGGAGGGGCGTATTGCGTGCCCAGCCCATTGCATCGAAGAGCGGGAAAATGGAGCCGATGTGATCCAGATGTAAATGCGTAATGAAGACCTTGTCCAACTCAGACGGGTGCACTCCCAATGCGAAGAGGTTCCCCACCGTCCCGGGACCTATATCAAAAATGAATGTGTCGCCATTCCCCAGCTGTACGAGGA
>JAOUCS010000153.1 GCA_029859645.1 Lysobacterales bacterium
ACATCACGTTCTTCTTCGCTGAGTTTGCGCGCCGCCGAAGCGAGTGCCGCCTCGAGCGCACCGAAAATAACGTCCTTGCCAACACCTTTCTCGTTGGAAACGGCATCCACAACCAGCAGGATTTCTTTGCTCATCGTGCTTCTTCTCTCTTTGAAAATAAGTTGTCATAATCAGGAACAAGCCTGGCCTTGGCGATATTGCCAGGGTCCAGTAATACTTCCGAACCGTCCTGCTCAAGTTTGATCCGCCCGTCTTCTACGCCCAGAATTTCACCGTTGAACTTTCTGCGGCCTTCCTGCGGGGCAAACAGGGAAATTTTTGCGACTTCACCCTTAAACTGCTCGAAATGCTCGAGCGTAAACAGCGGTCTGTCCAATCCCGGAGATGAAATTTCCAGGTTGTAATGCCCCGGTATCGGGTCCTCCACATCCAGCAATGCGGCGACTTCGCGGCTCACTTTCTCGCAATCCTGGACAGCGATACCTTCATCCTTGTCTATGTAGACGACAAGAACCGGATTTTTGGGATTGCTGCCGTGCTCGAGACCAACAAATTCATAGCCCAGGTCCTCGACAAGGGGCTGCAAAAGGTTTGTCAGCTTGACAGATTTCAATCTCTTCTCCGTTAAAAAAACCGGCATTCAACCGGACACAAAAAAAGGGCGCGCTGGCCCCTCGTCATTGAAGCCCCGTCAAAACCGGAGCTTCGTCCACTTTTCCATAAAAAAGGCCCCTGCTGGGGCCTTTTCAATAGAACGTGGTAGCGGGGGCAGGATTCGAACCTGCGACCTTCGGGTTATGAGCCCGACGAGCTGCCAGACTGCTCCACCCCGCATCAGCAGGTGGGGAATGATATAGATTCCCCGGAACTAATTCAAGCCCCGAATGACGCCATGCAGATTGCGATCAGTGAGCTTGAGAATATACCCAGTCCAAGCATCATTATACCATTCAGTGATATAGCTGCGCGAAAATCTACCGGGGCGTCGATTTCAGCCTCTGAAACAGGTTCATCGAAATACATCAGTTTGACGATTCGCAGGTAATAAAACGCACCTACCACGGAGAAAACCACGGCCACAATGGCCAGCCAGAACAGGCCCGCATCGAGGGCTGCCTTGATGACCAGCCACTTGGCGAAGAATCCCACGAATACCGGAACACCCGCCATGGAGAACATGACCATCGCCATGACAGCAGCGTACCAGCTGTTTCTCTGGTTTAACCCCTTGAAGTCATCAATCTTGTCAGCCTCGACGCCGCGGGCAGATAAAAGAATAATCATTCCGAATGCGGCGGCCGACATCATCGAGTAAACGATGACATAAAACATACCGGCCCCAAAGCCGGAGGCAGTGCCCGGCAGCAGGCCCATCAGCACGAAACCCATGTGTGAAATAGTCGAGTAGGCCAGCATGCGTTTGATATTGGTCTGGGCAATCGCGGCCAGGTTACCCAGGATGATCGACAGAACCACCAGGATGCTGATCATCTGTGACCAGTCGTGCTGCAGGTCGCTCAATCCTGTTTGCAGCAGACGAAAAGCCATTGCGAATGCAGCCATTTTCGGTACGGAAGCGATGAACAGCGTGGTCGCTACCGGTGCTCCCTGGTATACATCCGGTATCCACATGTGGAACGGAACCACTCCGAGCTTGAATGCCAGGCCCACCACCAGGAACACCAGGCCGAAGATCAGCAGGTAATTATCGCTTCCCAGCTCACTGACCGCCGCGGCGATTTGCTGCAGGTCGAGAGTGCCGGTCGCGCCGTAAATCATCGACATGCCGTACAACAGCATTCCGGAGGCCATCGAACCGAGCACAAAGTATTTCATCGCCGCCTCTGACCCCATTTTCGAATCACGGTCATATGCGACCAGTGCATAGGACGACAACGAGATCAATTCCAGGCCGAGGTAGATGGTCACCAGGCTATTGGCTGAAATCAGCAACATCACACCCAGCAGGGCAAACAGTGACAAGGTGTAGAAATCGGCGCGAAACATACGGAACTGGCGCAGACAGAACTTGGAATAGATATAAACCAGGCCAAGGATCAGGTAACTGAATAATTTCAGCACATCACCCATGGAATCGCGGATAAAGGAACCATTGAAAGCGGTTTCTGACGCCAGGCCGCCTGTGCCATAATCGCCGCGGGCGGTAATAATGGCGGCAAAAACCAGGGTAAGCATGGCCAGCATATGAATAATGCCGCGCCGCTCCTTACTGAGAAACAGATCAACGATCAGGATCACGCAGGCCATGATCAGCACCCAGAATTCAGGGGCGGCCAACAACATATTTCCATTATTCATATCAAGGCCCCTCAGATCCCGGCCACAGAAAACTTGGGCTGCTGGATATGCTGCAACAGCTGCTCAACCGAAGCATGCATCAGGTTCACCAGCGGCTCAGGCCAGACTCCAACCAGCAATACCGCTATGGCCAGCGTCCCAAGAACCAGTGCTTCCCTGGCGTTGATGTCTTCGAGCATCGCGACATCATTACTGGTGACTTCTCCGAAAATCACCCGCTTGACCAGCCACAGGCTGTAGGCAGCGCCCAGAATCAGCGTGATCGCAGCCAGGAATGCATACCAGAAATTTGCCTGGAAAGCCGCCAGGATGACCATGAACTCACCGACAAAGCCACTGGTGCCCGGCAGGCCCGCATTAGCCATGAAGAACAGCACCGCAAACGCTGCAAACCAGGGCATGGTATTGGCGACGCCACCGTAATCCGCGATCATCCGGCTGTGCAGCCGGTCATACAGGACGCCGACGCAAAGGAACAGGGCACCGGAAACAAACCCGTGCGAAATCATCTGAACCATGGCGCCTTCCACGCCCAGCGCCGCACCCCTGCCGCTTTCAGTGTTCTGGAAAATGGCGAACGCAATGAACATGCCCAGTGTCACGAAGCCCATATGGGAAATGGATGAATAGGCAATCAGTTTCTTCATGTCCTGCTGAACCAATGCCACGAAACCGATATACACCACGGCAATCAGGGACAGAGTGATGATCAGCCAGTCAAGTGCGGCCGAAGCGTCTGGCGTTACCGGCAGGCTGAAACGGATAAATCCATAGCCGCCGATCTTCAACATGATCGCCGCCAGGACCACCGAGCCGCCGGTGGGTGCTTCCACGTGCGCATCCGGCAACCACGTGTGTACCGGCCACATCGGAATCTTCACCGAAAACGCGGCGAGAAAACCCAGGAACAGCCACTTCTGGACTTCCAGCGTCAGCGGAAACTGGTGCCAGTCAAGGATTGACCAGGAGCCGGACTGGATATAAAGGTAGATCAGGCCGATCAGCATGAACACTGAACCCAGGAACGTGTAGAGGAAGAACTTGATCGTGGCGTAGACGCGTCGCGGCCCGCCCCACATACCGATCACCAGGAACATCGGAATCAGCATGGCCTCGAAAAACACGTAAAACAACATGGCGTCGAGCGCTGAGAAAACGCCCACCATCAGGCCTTCCATGATCAGGAATGCCGCCATGTACTGGTTGACTTTCTGCTGGATGACTTCCCAGCCTGCGATCACGACAAGCACTCCGAAAAACGTCGTCAACAGGATCAAAGGCACCGAAAAACCATCGACCCCCAGGCTGTAAAAAATATCGAAAGTCTCGATCCAGGGCTTGTGTTCCGTGAACTGCATAGCCGCTGTCGATGTATCGAAGCCGGTAAACAGCATGATACTTAGGATGAACGTCAACCCGGCAATGACCAGGGCGAGTAGCCTCGCCAGCGCGGCTCGATGTTCACCAACCGCAATCACGGCCAGACCGCCGATGATCGGCAGCCAGATCAGAACACTCAGGATGGGCCAGTTAGATGCCATTTTTATTTTCGCCCCTCTGCTACCACATTACCCAGATTGCGATCATGCCAATCAGGCCGACGATCATCGCAAAAGCGTATTGGAACAGGTAGCCGCTCTGCCACAGGCGAACCCTGCCGGCCAGGTTACCCACCAGGCGGGCAGATCCATTCACCAGGCCGCCGTCAATCAGGCCTGCATCCGCCCGTTTCCAAAGGAAGTTGCCGATGTTCACGGTTCTGCTGATAAACACCTTCTGATACAACTCGTCGATAAAAAACTTGTTTTCAAGCAGCCGGTGCATTCGTGGCATTTTCTGTTGCAACTGGTCCGCCACGGACGGCCGGAACAGGTAAATAAACGTCGCCAGTAAGAAACCGGCGATCATCAGCCAGAACGGCGCCGTTTGCAGGCCATGCGTCGCCATCGCGATCGGCCCGTGGAAATGCTCGCCCACGGCTGCCAGAGTGTCATTTTGCGGCATGACCATTATCGCGTCCGACAGCCAACCGCCGAACAATACCGGCTCTATCGTCAGGTATCCAATGATGACTGAAGGAATGGCAAGCATGATCAGCGGCACGGTCACAACCAGCGGAGATTCATGCGGCGCGTGCTGCACAATGCCATCCGGTGGGTGGTCGCCTGCACCGATATCGACCTTGTAACGCGGCTGGCCATGAAAAGTCAGGTATAAAAGACGGAAGCTGTAGAACGAAGTGATCAGCACCCCGAGCAAAACAGCCCAGTACGCCACGTCAGATCCGAATCGACTGGAGGCATGCACCGCTTCGATTATTCCGTCCTTGGAATAAAACCCGGAAAGAAACGGGAAACCGACCAGCGCCAGGGTGCCAACCCAGGCAGTGATCCACGTAATCGGCATCTGTTTTCTCAATCCACCCATGAAACGCATGTCCTGCTGGTGATGCAGGGCGATGATCACCGAGCCGGCCCCCAGGAACAGCAACGCCTTGAAAAATGCATGGGTCATCAGGTGGAAAATCGCAGCTGAATAAGCAGAAACCCCGAGTGCGACCGTCATGTAGCCCAGTTGTGACAGCGTGGAGTACGCAATGACGCGCTTGATATCGTTTTGCACCAGGCCGACCAGTCCCATGCTGAAAGCGGTGACAGCGCCAATCAACATCACAAAACTCAGCGCCGCATCACTCAATTCGAACAGGGGTGACATCCTGGCCACCATGAAGATACCCGCGGTGACCATGGTTGCGGCATGGATCAATGCCGAAATTGGTGTCGGACCTTCCATCGAATCGGGCAGCCACACGTGCAGCGGCGCTTGCGCCGATTTGCCCATCGCACCGATGAACAGGCATATGCAGATGACCGTAATCCATTGCCATTCAAAACCAGGGACAATGCTGACGGTCTTACCCACGACGCTATTGGCCTGGCCGAATACCGAGGCGTAATCGAGCGAGCCGAAACAGTACAACACTGCTGCAATACCCAGAAGAAAACCGAAGTCGCCCACCCGATTCACCAGGAATGCTTTCAATCCCGCAGCAATCGCTGATTCCCGTTTGAACCAGAAACCGATCAACAGGTAAGACACCAGGCCGACAGCCTCCCAGCCAAAGAACAGCTGCAGGAAATTATTCGACATGACCAGCATCAGCATCGAAAACGTGAATAGCGCTATGTAGCTGAAAAACCTCTGGTAGCCGGGATCATCGGCCATGTAGCCGATCGTGTAGATGTGTACCATCAGGGACACGAAAGTCACGACAGTCATCATCAAAACGCTGAGATGGTCGATCAGAAAACCAATCTCAAAGCGAATTCCGTCCGATACCATCCAGGTGTAAATACTGAGGTTCTGCGGGCCGAGGTTGTCGAACATCTGCATGTACAAAACCCAGGCAGACAGAATGAAGGAGGCTCCCACGCCCAGAATAGTGACCCAGTGAGAACCGGCTCTCCCCACCTGGTTGCGCAACAGGCCGGCGACAGCCGCGGCTGCCAGCGGAAGCAGTGGGATCAAGACCAAAATCATTTTCAAAGACATATCAGCCCTTCAGGTCGTCCAGTTCGGTCACGTTAATGGTCTGGCGATTGCGGAAAAGCACCACGAGAATGGCCAGGCCAATGGCAGCTTCCGCGGCGGCGACGGTCAGGATAAAGAATACGAATACCTGGCCGTCCAGGTTGCCCAGAAAGCGTGAAAAAGCGACGAAGTTCATATTTACCGCCAACAACATCAATTCTATGCACATCAACAGAATGATGACGTTTTTGCGATTAAGGAAAATCCCGGCAACGCTGAGACTGAAAAGCAATGCGCCGAGAGTAAGGAAGTGTGTCAGTGTCAACATGGTCGATTTCCTCAGCTACCCTGGCGGGGTTCCGGTTTCATTTTCACCAGGCGGACCCGTTCATCTCGCTGGACCCTGACCTGCAGGGAAGGATTCTGACGATGACCACCGGGGCGTTGCCTCAAGGTCAGCGCCACCGCAGCGATAATGGCAACCAGCAGAACGATACCGGCCACTTCGAATGCCAGCAGATATTCCGTAAACAACAACTCACCGACCGCCTTGGTATTGCTGTATTCAACCGGACTTGCCGCCGGGATCGGGTAAGAGCCTGCCTCGAAACGCCCTTTCGACCACATCACCACCAGCAGTTCACCGGCCATCAGCAATGCGACCACGATGCCCGCCGGCAAGTAGCGTATGAATCCTTCCTTGAGCGGGTCAACGTTGATATCCAGCATCATCACTACAAACAGGAACAGCACCATGACCGCCCCTACGTAAACAAGGATCAGGATAATGGCCAGGAACTCGACCTCGAGCAGCATCCAGATCGCCGAAGCGCTGAAAAAAGTGAGTACCAGGCTGAGCGCTGCATATACCGGGTTGCGCACGGTAATAACCATCACGGCACCGCCCAGCATCACCAGCGAAAACACGTAAAACACTATTTCATAAATCGGCATGGTTTCTGCTCCGCTTAGCGATAAGCCGCATCCTGCCGGCGGTTTTCAGCGATGCTCTCTTCGAAACGGTCGCCGATGGCCAGCAGTTTTTCCTTGGTCATGATGTGCTCGCCACGAGTCTCGAAGTGGTACTCCAGCACATCGGTTTCCACGATTGAATCAACCGGGCAGGATTCCTCGCAAAAACCACAGTAAATACATTTGAATAAATCAATTTCATAAAGCGTGGTTCGCCGGGTACCGTCGTCCCTCTGGGTCGAATCAATGGTGATTGCCAGTGCCGGGCAAACCGCTTCGCACAATTTGCAGGCGATGCACCGTTCTTCGCCATTCGGGTAGCGGCGCAGCGCATGCAGACCGCGAAAACGGTTGGATTTAGGGGTCTTCTCTTCCGGGTAGTTGATGGTGAACTTGGGTCTGAAAAAATACCTGAGCGTAACCATCAGGCCCTGGCCGAGTTCGATCAGCAACAGGCTCTTGAGATACCGGGTGACTGCATTCATGCTCAACTACCCCTCGTTACCAGGCCAAACACCGATATCACGGCCGCCACCAACACCCAGAAAATGGTGATGGGCACGAACACCTTCCAACCCAGGCGCATGATCTGATCGTACCGGTAGCGCGGGAAAGTGGCCCTGACCCACAGGAAGATGAACATGAACACTACG
>JAOUCS010000247.1 GCA_029859645.1 Lysobacterales bacterium
CTCAGCTAGAAAAGTTAACCTGGCCCCTTTTATTTTTTTAAGTTAACCTGACCCCTTTTTTGGTGGCTTGATCCCGGCACGCTGCAGCAGGTCCAGGAACCTGGGGTCATCGAACAGCGGCTCGAGGTCGGGGTCGTGGCGGATGAAGGGAAAATTGACTTCGCGGGTCTGCAGCGCTTTTTCAAGGTATTCCAGCGCCCGGTCGGGCTGGCCCATCTGAACCAGGGCTGCGGCGACGGAGGAGAATTCGTACTGCTTTTCTTCGGCAATTTCGATCATCCGGTCCAGGTACTCCCTGGCGCGCTGCTCATCACCGGTGTGGTAATAAGCGATGGCGGCGTCCTGCAGGTCCCCGATTGACTCCGGCTCTTGCGGAAGCCTCTCGATCAGCTCTGCCCACTCACCCTTGAATCGGAGCGTGATGAGGGTCATGTTCTGGTTCCATCGTTCCATGAACCGCTCATCACGGTGGGCTGCCAGTTTCTCGGTCAGCGCGGCCATTTCTTCGAAATTTCCGGAAAAAATGTAGCTCATCGCAAGGCCGTAATAGACCCGCAGCTGCATGGGGTCGACCTCGAGCGCTTTTTGGTAATACTTGAAGGCCTCGTCGTAGCGCCCGTCCGTGGCCAGGAAGTAGCCGTAAGTGCGTAATCCTTCGGCATCGCTGGGACGGATTTCCAGCGCCCGCAGATAGGAGCGTTCGGCCGCTTCCATGTCCCAGTCGAATTCGAGCTGAATGTCGGCCAGCGCCAGCAAGGCCTCGACCAGGTCCGGGTCGATCGCCAGCGCCTTTTCCGCCATTTCGCGGGAACGCTCGTATCCTTCATGCGTATCAAGGTCGCCCCGGATGGACTGGAAACCATAGGCATCGGACAGGCCCGCGTAGGCCAGCGCGTAATCGGGGTCGCGTTCGAGCACGGTCTCGTACTGCTCGATTGCACGAGCGACCATATCATCATCACGCGTGTCCCGGCCCAGCTCATAGGTATGGCGTGCCCGCAGATATAACAGGTAAGCATCCGTGTCGGTTTCGCGAGCTACCGTCGGCGCCAACTCGCCGGGTTCCAGTAATTGCACCTTAAGAGCATCGACCACCGCCTGCGCAATCTCGTCCTGTATCGCGAAGATGTCATCCAGTTGCCGGTCGTAGGTCTCCGACCACAGGTGTGAATCTGTATCCACATCGATCAGCTGGGCCGTGATCCGAACCGTCGCGCCCGACTTGCGCACGCTGCCTTCCAGGATGTTCGCCACTTTCAACTCGCGCGCTACCGATGGGATGCTGGTGTCCTTGCCCTTGAAGGCGAACGAAGAGGTGCGTGAGGAAACCCGCAGATCATCCACCTTGGCCAGCAGGTTGAGCAGCTCCTCGGTGAGGCCGTCGGAGAAGTACTCGTTCTCTTCGTCGCCCGACATGTTGACGAAGGGCAGGACGGCGATGGATTTTTGCTGGGTGTCGCCGGCCGGATCCGCGGCGGCATCAGCCCCGGTGACTTCGACGGCCGGGCCCTGCACCGCCACCTGGGACGGTTTCTCGGGATCGGGCATCAACAGGAAACGGTCAGCCAGCAGCACCGCAACGATCGCCACCAGGCCAAAAATGATCAGCCGGTCGATTTTGCGGCCGGTATTGGTTGTGACGGACTCGGAGCGGTCGATTTCACTTTCGCGCTTGATGCCCTCGGGCGTCATTTCGAACACCCAGGAGAAGATCACCACCAGCGGTAGCCCCAGCAACAGCAGGCCCAACACCAGGCGCAAACCCCAGCCCGGCACATCCAGCAGGCCGAACAGGATGTCCGCGATCTGCAGCAGCACCCACCCCGCTACCGAGTACAGCACGGTCATGCGGATGACGTTACGGCGTTTCAGCTCAGTCCAAAGTGATGCCATTTTAATCCTCGTGATCGCGCAATAATCAGGCCTCGCCTGACGCATCGGTTGGGCTATTCTGACCCCGCCATCGGGAACAATCAATCAACCGTATTCATCCTCTTGCGTGGGTTCCCTTTTCAGGTCGTCATCGATCTTCAGCCAGCTGACCCAGCTCTCAACTCCGTAGTGCCCCTGCGGCGGGGCAACTTCCGGGTCATCCAGCGTGCCGGCCATCACGGACAGCCAGTCCTCGTTGATGGGACGGAAAAACAGCGGTGAGCCACAGTCGGCACAAAAGCCGCGTTCGACAAACTTCGACGACCGGTAGAATTTCGGTTCACCGCTGGTGA
>JAOUCS010000113.1 GCA_029859645.1 Lysobacterales bacterium
CGGTTGCCAGATCAATCCGCTCCCCACCGCGTCGACACACGTGAAACCTGACCCGTTAAGAACCCGGAAACTGCTGCTCCATCGCCGGGAAATCGATCGCCTCACGGGTGCCGTGGATCGAAAGGGTTACACGGTAATACCCACCGCCATGTACTGGTCGCGGGGCAAAGCCAAGGTGGAAATAGGGATGGCCAAAGGCAAGCGCCAACACGATAAGCGCAAAACGGAAAAGGATCGGGACTGGGAACGGCAGAAAGGCCGGATCATGAAAAAGGGCTAATCAACCCGTCGCTGAACGGCCAATGACACCAGTCATTTTACCGGCAAAGCGGTGCGGTTAAACTGCCCGCATGCAAGTTGACAGGCCCATCCGCGTCGGACTCTCGGACAAGAACCCGCTGATCCAGGCGGCACTCAAACAACTGCTGTCGGAAGACAGCAGGTTCAACCTGGTTCATGTTGCTTCCGGTTGCGAGGACTTTCTCAACAATGTTCATGCCGAACCCATCGATGTCGGCGTCATCGGCTGGGTCATCGGACCCTGTGACGGGCGGTACATTCTTGATCACGTCAGTTCGATGGAAAACCCTCCGAGAATCATTGTATATACCGGTGATGAAAGCAAGATTGTGCCTTCGCAGGTGATGATCCATGGCGGCGCTGCCTTCGTCTCAAAGAGCGAGCAGCCCGCGGTATTGCTGGATGCCATAGCAGGCGTAGCCGCCGGACAGATGATATTTCCGTATCTGAACATTCGCTCCATTTACGACAATCCACTGTCATCGCTGACACGGCGGGAGATGGAAGTACTGTCCGATCTGGCCGCGGGACGGACCAACAAGCAAATCGCCCGCGACCTGGCAGTTTCCCTGAACACCGTCAAATTCCATGTCCGTAACCTGTATCAGAAACTGGGCGTCAACAGCCGCGGCCAGGCCATCGCTCTGTACCTGAAGTCCTGACCACCAGGCAGGTAGGTTTTTACCTACCCCAATGAACTATTTACCCCCCCCGAAGGATATTACGTGGGCACTTCCGCCTGCATAAACTGGTAGAAAGCATCAGGCTGATCCTGGAGGGCGATAACAATGACCGAACACCAGACGCTGACGAGTTATCTTGAGGGCTGGGCCGGGCAGGATGAAATGCGTCTGGCAGTCGCCCGCACTACTCTGACGATTGCAGAAGCCTGCTGCGCTATCGCCGAAATCATTGCGCTGGGCCCACTCAATGGAAGCCTGAGCGCAGTCCAGGGTGAAAACGTGGATGGGGACACGCAATTGGAACTCGACATGAGGGCCAATGAAATCATCCTCGATGAATTGATCGATGCACCGGTTGCCTACCTGGCCTCGGAAGAACTTGAGTTGCCGGTGCCGATAAACGAGGGTTCCCCGCTTTACGTAGCCATCGACCCGCTGGATGGATCATCGAACATTGATACGAATGTCTCTGTAGGCACGATTTTTTCAGTCATGCCGATGAAATGCGACAAGGGGGATGCGGAATCCGACTGCTTTTTACAAAAGGGCATTCACCAACTGGCAGCCGGTTATGTCATCTATGGTCCGCAGACAGCGATGGTCATGACCCTTGGAGAGGGCACACACATTTTTACTCTCAACCCCGACACGGGAGAGTTCTGCCTGACCTTTCCCAACGTCATGATCCCAGCTGAAACCCATGAGTTCGCCATCAACACATCCAATTTTCGCCGTTGGGACGGTCATGTCAAAGCCTACATCGACGACTGCCTGGAAGGTGCTGAGGGTCCGCATGGCAAAAACTACAATATGCGCTGGATCGCCTCGCTGGTAGCCGAGTGCCACCGGATCATGATGCGGGGCGGGATTTTCCTGTACCCGGGAGACCGTCGCCCTACATATCGCAGTGGCAGGCTGCGCCTGGCTTATGAATGCAATCCCATCGCCTTCCTGGCCGAACAGGCTGGCGGCGCGGCAAGCACCGGAGACGAGCGAATCCTGGAGGTAGAACCGACCGATATCCATCAGCGGGCGCCGCTGGTATTCGGGTCCAGGCACGAAGTTGAACTGCTCACCCACTATTACAAGGAATTCCACCCCTTGCAGGAACGCTCACAGTTGTTCGGCAATCGCGGACTGTTTCGCACCGGCTGAATCGAGGAGGTAACCATGTCTGTCAAGCACCCCATCATTTCCGTTACCGGGTCATCCGGCGCAGGAACCACCTCGGTGAAGAAGACTTTTCAACGAATCTTCAATCGCGAAGGCGTTAACGCCTCATTTATAGACGGCGATGCCTTTCACCGCTATGACCGCGCCGGCATGAAACGCGTCATGGCCGAGGAAGCTGAAAAGGGCAACAACCATTTCAGCCACTTTGGCCCGCAGGCCAACCTGCTGGAAGAACTGGAAACTGTTTTTCGTGATTTCGGGGAGACGGGTACCGGCAAAACCCGGCATTACGTTCACGACGATGAAGAAGAAAAACTTTACGGCACACCACCAGGCACCTTTTCGAACTGGGAAGACATTGATCCGGAAACTGAACTGTTGTTCTATGAAGGACTACATGGCGCGGTAGTGACGGATTCTCTCAACCTGGCACAGCATTGCGATCTGAAGATTGGTGTAGTGCCTGTGGTTAACCTCGAATGGATTCAGAAGATCCACCGCGACAAGATGGATCGAGGTTATTCGCGCGAGGCCATCAAGGACACCATTCTGCGACGCATGCCCGACTACCTGGACTATATCTGCCCGCAGTTTTCGCAAACCGATATCAATTTTCAACGCATACCCACGGTCGATACATCGAACGCCTTCATTGCACGCTGGATACCGACGCCGGATGAATCCATGGTCGTCATTCGGTTTGCCAGGCCGCGTGGTATCGACTTTCCTTACCTGACATCAATGATTCACGACAGCTTCATGTCAAGGGCTAATTCCATCGTCATTCCCGGAAGCAAGCTGGACTTGGCCATGCAGCTGATCCTCACCCCCATGATCATGCAGATCATGGAGCGCAGCCGCCGCGCCGGCGGCTCGCGGAAGAGCCTTCAAGCCGTGCAGAAATCTGCCTAAAAAACCATTTCAGGAGAGTAAAATGGACCAATCGAACAGATATGCCAATCTGGAACTGAAAGAAAGTGAACTGATCGCCGGTGGCCAGCACGTGCTGTGCGCCTACATCATGAAACCAAAGGCCGGCTACGGTTACCTCGAAACCGCCGCGCATTTCGCCGCGGAATCATCAACCGGAACCAATGTCAGCGTATCCACCACCGATGAGTTCACCCGTGGTGTTGATGCACTGGTCTACGAGATCGACGAGGAAAAGGAGATTATGAAGATCGCCTATCCCACCGACCTGTTTGACCGTAACATCATCGATGGGCGGGCCATGCTTGCGTCGTTCCTGACACTCACTATCGGCAACAACCAGGGCATGGGCGATGTGGAATATGCCAAGATGCACGATTTCTGGTTTCCGCCGGAATACCTGCGTTTGTATGACGGCCCGGCGACCGATATTTCTGATATGTGGCGCGTGCTGGGCCGGCCGGTTGTGGACGGTGGTTTCATTGTTGGCACGATCATCAAGCCAAAACTCGGCCTGCGCCCTCAGCCGTTCGCCAGTGCAGCCTATGATTTCTGGATGGGTGGTGATTTCATCAAGAATGATGAACCTCAGGGTAACCAGGTGTTTGCCCGCCTCAAAGAGACCATCACCGCGGTAGCCGACGCCATGCGGCGCGCCCAGGACGATACCGGTCTGCCGAAACTGTTCTCGGCCAACATCACCGCCGACGATTATCGCGAAATGATCGCACGTGGCGAGTTTATCCTCGAAACTTTCGCCGAAAATGCCGATCACGTGGCGTTCCTGGTGGACGGCTACGTGGCCGGCCCAACTGCCATCACCACGGCCCGGCGGTATTTCCCACAGCAATACCTGCACTACCATCGTGCCGGACACGGTGCGGTGACCTCGCCGCAAACCCAGCGCGGCTATACCGCCTTCGTCCTGGCCAAGATGGCACGCTGCCAGGGTGCGTCAGGCATCCACGTCGGCACCATGAGTTACGGCAAGATGGAAGGCGAGAAAGATGACACCGATATCGCGTACATGATCGAGCGTGACAGCGCTGACGGTCCTTTCTATCATCAGGATTGGCAGGGCATGCGGCCCACCACGCCGATCATTTCCGGCGGCATGAACGCTCTGCGACTTCCCGGTTTCTTCGACAACCTGGGGCATTCCAACCTGGTACTGACGGCTGGCGGCGGTAGCTATGGCCACCTGGACGGACCTGCTGCGGGTGCTACTTCCCTGCGTCAGGCCGAGGTGTGCTGGCGTGAAGGCGCGGACCCGATCACCTTCGCCCAGGAGCACCGCGAATTCGCGCGGGCCTTTGAAAGCTTCCCGGCCGATGCTGATAAGCTGTATCCCGGATGGAGGAATGCACTGAATGTCGCGGCCTGAAGAAAAGCTCAATACCGGGTACCCAGGCGCTATCGTCTGGGACCTGGACGGTACGCTGGTCGACTCTGCGCCGGACCTGGCGAATGCGCTGAACAGCCTGCTGACGGAGCAAGGCAAGCATACGCACACGGTGGAGCGGGTCAGACCCATGATCGGAGCCGGTGTGGGCAAACTGATCGAGCGCGGCTTCAGGGCCGCGGGCGAACCGCTGGAGACTGCCGGCATCGAAGCACTGCTGCCCCGGTTCATGGAGTTGTATACCGCGTGCGCAACGCAACAAACCGCATTGAATGAGGGCGCCCGCCCGGTGCTCGAGTATTTCTACAATGCCGGCATTGCGCAGGGGCTGTGCACCAACAAGCCTGTTGAGGTGACCCGTTTGATCCTGAATACCCTGGATATCAGCGGCTTCTTCGGCAGCGTCATCGGCGGAGATTCGACCTCGCAAAGGAAACCTCACCCCCTGCCCTTGCTGACCTGCATCGAAAATCTCGGGGTTCGGCCCGAAGATGCCGTGATGATCGGTGATTCGGGTGCGGACGTCGGTTCCGCACGCAGTGCGGGTGTGCCGGTAATCCTCGTGCCGGACGGGTATACGGGGGTTCCCGCTGTTTCTTTGGGTGCAGATTACGTGGTGGGCAGCCTGGCTGAGATCCCCGGCAGCATTCCGCCGCACGCGCCCTTGCGTCAAAGCGCCTGAGCTTTGATATAGTAGGGCTCAGACGGAGTCCTACTATGCTCGTACTTATAAAAAATGGCATCACGGCTGCATTTGTTGTGTTGCTTTCTTTCGCGCCGATCACAACCGTTCAGGCGGCCGATATAGACTTTTCCTGCATGAGTCACAAGGTCTGGCCCAAGAGCCACCTGTCAAACCGTTACCGCGGATTTGACGTTGTCCTGCAAAACAACTGCCCGGGTCCGGTTTACTGGTCAATGTGTATCGAACGGATCAATGCCGAGTCCAGTTCAGTCTGGGAAACGCTGAAACCCAGCGGCTATGTTGAAGCCGAAAAAAAGGCCCGTGTTAACCTTCAGACCAAGAAAAACAAGGGCAAAACCACCTTCCGCCAACGCTACGAGGAGTTTTACGTCAACATCGGTTATTCGATCGAATCTGCCGCCAGCGTCGAATGCGTGGCCAACGCCTGCGAAGCCAGCAAACGCGACCTGAGAAAAGCCATCCAAAGCAACGAGATGGACTGGGAAAAAGCCGAAAGGGCGCTGCAGTCAAAGATTGCCTCTGAGTGTCCGGATACAGGTTGGGATACAGCGACCCGCCAGGAATGTGAACTGCAGGTCCGGTCGGACAGCGCAGAACAAATCGGCCAGTTCTCAGACAGGGACGCTGAATTGCGGGAACAAATGGCCGCTATTGATCCCGACCGCTGTACGGTTTATTCCGGAGCCCTGGTCAACGAGTAACGTTTCCGGACTTACTGGTTCATTGATGCCAGCTGGCGCAGCCTTCTCATCTTGCGGCGGGTGGCGGTCTTAACGCGTTCCAGGTTGATTTCCTGCCCGGTGAATCGTTTTTGCCGGGCATAGTAAGCCGCCGGGTCAGTTCCGTCAGGTTCAGCATTGATTCGGAAATTTACGCCATCAAAAACTTCATATAATGGAAAAACACCGCTACGTACGGCGAGGCGAACCAGCTCAACAGAGTCGGCGGGTTCGGTTTTCCATCCCGTCGGACAAGGTGCGTGGATCAGGAAAAACCTGAATCCCCTGATCTTCAGCGCCTGCTGAATTTTTCGCTGGAAATCTTCCGGATGGGCTATTGACAGGGTTGCGGCATAGGGAACATGGTGGGCCGCGAGAATTTCAATAATTTCTTTCTTGGTCTCTCCCTTGCCGCCCGGGGTGGTCGTCGTCCTGGCTGCAACCGGAGTGGCGGAACTCCTCTGCCCGCCGGTGTTTCCATAGATCTCGTTGTCATAACAGATGTATATGATGTCCTCGTTCCGTTCAGCCGCGGCGGACAGCGTGGCCATGCCGATATCATAAGTACCGCCGTCCCCCGCCCAGCAAATCACATGTTCAGCCTGGTGGTCGCGGCGCGGGTTCAATTGATTCACCGCAGCGACACCACTGGCGAATGCCGGGGACGAGGCAAACGTCGATGCCAGCACCGGTACGCTATAGGAAGTGGTGGGGAATGCACCCGCCGCCACAATCCCACAACAGGCCGGTATGACCAGTGAGTAGCGTTCATTGGCGAGCGCCCGACCGAGCATGGTAAGGCCCGTGCTCATGCCGCAGCCTCCGCAGTTGGTATTGCCTGGCCGCAACAGGCATTCAGGGCTGGCGTATTCCGGGTTAGCTGCATTCATTGCTCAATTCCTTTCCAGATCGGCGCTTCCGCTCGGTTTCTCTTGCCCAGGTCGGCGACCACTTCCCGGATCGTTTCCGGAACCACGTCGCCACCCCCAACGCCAACCAGGTAGCCCTGGACCAGGTGATCCCCCTGGCCCTGCAGCTGTGCCCTGACTTCCTGCCAGAAAATCCCGCCCGTTCCGGCCGAGTAATTTCGGTCCAGCACCCCTAGCCGGCTCACGCCGCGGCACAACTCCGCCAGCTGTTCAGCAGGGAACGGCCGAAATTGCTTGACCCTGATCATGCCGACTTTTTCACCCTTTGCCCGCCACTCGTCGACGATATCCCGTAACGTGATGGAGATGGTGCCGGAAGCGATATAGATCCGGTCCGCATCATCGGTACGGTATGCCGTCAGCGCGCCACTGACTTCCCTGCCGAAGATATCCCTGAAGCGGGCACGGTGTTCGTCAAGTACCGCGGGCACCGATCGCATGGCCGCATCCAGGTCGGTGCGGTGGGTCAACGTTTCCTGTGGCATGGTCATGCCGCCGACCGTCACCGGGTGCGATGGATCAAGCCGGTGTGGAATCTTGCAGTCCGGCAGAAACCGGTCGACCTGGTCCTGGGTCGCCAGCTCAATCTCCATCGAGGTGTGCGACGTAATAAAAGCGTCCATGCAGACCATCACCGGCAGCATAACTCGCGGGTCCTCGGCCAGCCGGAAAGCCAGCAAGGTGGTATCGGCCACGTCCTGGTTGGTATCGCAATACAGCTGCACCCAGGCGAAATCCCGGAACATCAGCGAGTCGCCCTGGTCTGCCCAGATGTTCCAGGGCGGACCGAGCGTGCGGTTGACCGCCGCCATGACGATCGGCAACCGGTAAAAAGCCGCCACCATGACGTTTTCCGCCATATAGGCAAGACCGTTCGAAGAACTGGCCGTAAAACTGCGCGCGCCGTTCATGGCTGCGCCGATACAGACGCCCATGGCGCTGTGTTCGCTCTCTACCGGGATGACTTTGCCCTTTGAAAAAGGCTGGCGGGCGACGAACTCCACGATCTCAGTTTGCGGTGTGATGGGATATATTCCGCAAACACTGCCGCGGGCATTCCGGTTCGCCTCGGCGGCCAGGCTCATCGAGTGCCCGGCTGCATGATTGCCTGTCACCAGTTGCATGTTCATTTCTTTTGCTTCTCCTAGCCGGCTTGCATGTAGATGACTGCCCGCGAGCACTCGCTGACACAGACGCCGCAACCCTTGCAGTAGTCATAGTCGAAAACAATGTCTTTGCCGACCCGTTTGAGCACACCGTCCGGGCAGTAAGTTACGCAGCGGTCGCAGCTGTTACAAACGCCGCAGCTGAGACATCGCCTGGCTTCTTCCACGTCCGCCAGACCCTGCCTGACTTCCTCGAAGGATTCCTGGCGCTGGTCGAAGGGCAGCACATTGCCCTCATGACGATGATGCAGAACGAAGTGCTGCATGCGGATTTGATCGGCCCGCACCACGGTCTCGGCTGCCGGCGGTTCCTGGTACAAACGTTCACCACTGAGACGTTCATGCAGTAACAGGGCCATGTCCCTGCCGCAACCGATCGCCGCCGTGACCGTGCCCTCGTTGGTCAGCAGGTCACCGGCGGGGTAAACCGGCGCCCCACCGTCCTGTTCAACGGGTTGCTGCTTTGAGAGCTCAGCACCTGGTGGCAGCAATGAAAGGTCGGCGGCCTGCCCGACTGCCAGGATGACGCGGTCGCATGGGAGTTCGAATTCCGAATCAGGAATCGCCACCGGGCGACGCCGGCCGCTTTCGTCAGGTTCGCCCAGCTTCATCCGCCGGCAGGACAGTTGCCGTCTCGCGCCGTCAAGCGAAATCCTGACAGGAGCGCACAGGAAATCGATCTTGATACCCTCGTCAATGGCATCATCGACTTCTTCACTGATGGCCGGCATTTCATCCCGTGTTCTGCGGTAGATGATCCGCACATCATTGGCTCCAAGGCGAAAGGCTGAACGGGCCGCGTCGATGGCGGTATTGCCTCCACCCACCACGACGATGTCTTCTCCTGTCACATTGATGGAACGGTTACGGGCCTGGTCCAGGAATTCAATGCCCTGCATCACCCTGCCCATCCCGGTACCCAGGTCCAGGCCCAGGTCAATGGAGGTCAGCCGTTGCAGTCCGGTGGCTGCCAGGACCGCGTCGTATTCATGCGCCAGCTGATCCAGCCCGTCGTGATCGATCCGTGTGTTGAATCGCAGCTGCACGCCCAAAGCCAGGATCCGGTCGATATCGCGGTCGAGCGCCTCTCTTGGCAGCCGATACGTCGGAATGCCGGTTCTCATCAGACCACCCAGTTCCGAACCCGCCTCGAAAAGCGTTACGTTGTAGCCCAGTCGAGCCAGCTGCCACGCACTGGACAATCCGGCGGGGCCTGCGCCAATCACTGCAACCTTTTCCGGCCGCTCTGCCACCGCGGCAATCTCAGCCACGCCATGGTCGCCGACATAACGTTCCAGCCCACGCACATTGACCGGACCTTCCAGCTCGGCGCGATTACATTGCGCCATGCAGAATCCCGGACACACCCGGCCGCACACTGAAGGCAGCGGCGAAGTCCGCAGCAGGATCTCCAGGGCGCCATTCACATCTTCCTCAGTCAGCGCCGCGAGGAAACCCTGCACATCGTTGCCGGCAGGACAGACGAAGTTACACGGGGGCGTGGAATTTTCCCAGACCGGTTGTTGATTGGCCCATTGCCCCGTGTGGATCGGCGGGAACGCGCCTTCGTTGCCGCCGATAAACGCGGCACCGCGAGACCTGGATATTTCCTGCCGGTGAAACTCACCGGGTTTCGGTTCCTCTTCCTGAACGCGCACCGCATCCCAGGCCTCCGACGCGGCTTTTTCGTTGCCGCCATGAAAACCAAAATCGTTAAATGCTTCGATGACCGACTGCAGATTCATGCCCAGCAATTTGGCGGCCGCACCGGCCAGGGCCGTGTTGACGATGGGGACTGTGCGCGAACCCAGCCCGTGCTTTACAGCAATGCTGGTGGCATCGATCGTGGCGATCCGAAACCTGGCTGTGCGCTCCTGCCCGGCATAGTGCTCGGGTGGTTTCTCGCAGTTCATCAAAATCCATCCACCCGGCTTCAAGCCGGAGAGAATCGACGGAGAAATCAACGTCGGATCGAGCACGATCAGGTGATCCGGCTCGTAAATCTGGTTGGGATTGTGGATCGACTCGTCATCACACCGCAGATAGGCCTGAACAGGTGCTCCTGACCGCTCAGCCGCGTAAACACCAAACGCCTGCACCGATTTTCCTTCCCGGTGCTCGGCAGCTGCGAGGAGCTTGGCGAGCGTAACGCCGCCCTGCCCGCCTCGTCCATGAATCCTGATCTCGATCATCTGGTTCAGTCCTGTTTGTGTTGTTCTTTCGGCCGGCGCCGCATTGAACAATGCGTGGAAGAATCGACCGGATAACAAAAGCTTACTGCCGGTCAGCAAGGAATCGTATGATGCTGATCAGGAGTTGGTGAATTAGCTTTCCAAAATGGAACTGAAGCTGTGATTTGCGTTCAAAAAAGGTACAATGCGCGAACTTTGGGGGCGACATGGCTTCGACGTGGGTGATGAAACCTGAGGTGCATGCCGAGCTGCATTCAACTCGTTAAACTGACTGCAAACTTTTAGTTGCCAACGACGACAACTACGCTTTAGCAGCTTAAAAACCTGTGTAAAGCCTTCCGCCCGGTTTCGTGCCCATACGACCGGATCACGGGAGTCACCCTATATGGGATCGCGATGAAGCACGCCTGGTGTGGATTCGTTAAAACTTATCCAGGCTCGTTGCTGGTTTTCCCTGCCTGTCGGGTAGCCATCGACTAAATCAATAGACCGGATAAGCATGTAGAGCCAAGGGCGGAGTACTTGCGGACGCGGGTTCGATTCCCGCCGCCTCCACCATATATAAGGCATATCGCCTTGAAATATAAGCCTCTTTTTCAAGGGGCTTTATTTTTTACCTACATCTTTACCTACTGGTTGAAAGTCCGTCCAATGTACGCCGTGTTTTTCTTATTCACTTCCAAACTCCACCGTGCCTGTTCTTGATACACGGATCGAATAGGAGATTTTTCGCCAGGACAAAAAAACTGCCTACACGCAGTCATGCAGGTAGACTGACTGATCATAAAGCATGCCCGGT
>JAOUCS010000106.1 GCA_029859645.1 Lysobacterales bacterium
CAGATCGAGTAAATAAGGATCATCTATGACGAAGCGAACCAGAGTTTCCATAATGTTGTGCATCGGGCTGCTATCAGGCTCACCCGTTTTTGCTGTCACGAATACCGATGTACCTGAGCCATTCCAGGGTTTTGATACTTCCTCCACTTACCAAATTAACTATTCGCAATTGAATGCCATATTGAAAATGTCCGTTGTGGATACGGGCCGTTCTTCCCGCGAGGTTGCTGATCCCAACCGGGCCAAGACCGGAACCCGGATGAAAGCCAATGTAAAAAGAGCCACCAATAACGAAGGCAACCTTTTTATTTTGAAATGTACAAAAATGATGAAGGAGCCATGCAGGCTCTGCAGGACGTTCGGGATAATCTCGAGGCTCTGCCTTCTGAAGCCCCGCTGCAATATTTCACGCGCAATGAACAACTGGCCTATTGGCTGAACCTGTACAATTTCACTCTGCTTAATGAAGTCATCAAAGTCTATCCCAAGCGCAAGCTGAACAAGCTTCTGACCGGAAAAAATTCTATTTTGAAGGAAAAGATCCTGACGGTAGCCGGGGTGCCGCTAAGCCTCAATGACATTCAGTATGTCATTCTGAAAAACAACTATGAGAACAATCCACTGGTGATGTACGGGCTCTACCAGGGAATAATCGGCGGGCCAAATATTCGCAAAAGTGCGTTTACCGGCGCAAACGTTCAGCAAAGCCTGGCCAATAATGCAGCCGAATTCGTCAACTCCAATCGTGGTACTTACGGCAAGGATGAGAAGATATTCCGGGCTTCCAGTCTTTATGACCGCAACCGGGAATATTTCCCCAAGTTCCAGGAAGATTTGAAGAAACATTTGCTGGTTTACCTGCAGGGAGAAGAGCGGGGAAAACTCGAATACGCAAAAACGATCAAGCGTGACATCGACGATTGGACGGTTACTGACCTCTATGGCTCCTATCCGCAAATCGGTGGCAGCTTTGCTCAAAACAACGCGGCACTGCTGGACGCCACAAAAACCACCAGTTCTTACGCTGAACATGGAAACAATATCGGTTCAAGCTCTGCCAACTCCAATCGAATGGTCTCGTTGTCATCTACGCCGGAATTTGTCAGTCCCGAACTGTTGATTCAACTGCACGAGTTAAAAGCGATGCAGGATGCCAACAACCTGGACAAGGCAACCGTGACGGTAGAGGAAATGGGTAGTGTTTCCGTCGAAGAATCTGAAGGCGGCACCGATGGTCAGGAGCATGACTGAATGGGGTAAAACGCACATTGTAAAGAGATCACTCTTAGCCAACCCACCGAGGTGTGATATGCACTATCCTATTGCGCCGTAGCGAAAAAGTTGCCGTTTACCGGGGTGTCAGTTTCAGCAGGCGCCCACCATCCCGGTCCTCCAGAACCCACAGATACCCATCCGGACCCTGCTCCAGCTCCCTGATGCGCGCACCCATATCGTAGCGTTCTGCTTCAGTGGCCTGGTCACCGTCGATTTCCACCCGGATGATCGCGCGTGAGGCCAGGCCGGCAATCAATGCTGAACCCTGCCACTGGGGAAACACTTCACCGGAATAGAAGATCAGCTCAGCGGGCGCGATGGTTGGAACCCAGGCCACCTTTGGGGCCTCGAACTCGGGGCGAGTGTCGTGGTTCGGAATTTTTTCGCCGCTGTAGTGGTCGCCTTCAGACACGATCGGGTAGCCGTAATTCCGGCCTTCGAGCACCAGGTTCAGTTCGTCACCATGCAAAGGTCCCATCTCGGTATTCCACAGCCGTCCCTGCACATCAAAAGCCATACCCAGAGGATTGCGGTGCCCCAGCGACCAGATTTCAGCGGTCACGTCGCCACGAGTATAAAACGGATTAGTGGTGGGCACCGAACCATCATCGTTAAGCCTGACTATTTTTCCCAGGTTGCCGTTCATCTGTTGTGCCGGGTCGAACTTCTGCCGGTCGCCCGAGGAAACAAACAGGTATCCCTCGGAATCGAAGACCATACGATGGCCGTAATGGCCGTCATCCGTAACCTTGGGGTTTTGGCGCCAGATGACTTGAACCTGTTCCAGGCGGTTGTTGTTCTTCTCCAGCACCAACCGGCCACGGGCGACCGCGGCACCCCGCACCTTGCCGATGCCGGACTCTGCGTAACTGAGATAGATCAGCGAGTTATTCTCAAAATCGGGATGCAGAATCACATCACCGAGTCCACCCTGACCCCGGTAGTCGACGTTGGGGACATCTTCGACCGGCCGGGATTTCTCGCCCTCCTGGTCCACGATGTACAAGCGGCCCCGCTTTTCCGTGACCAGCATCCGCCCGTCTGGCAGAAAAGTCATGGCCCAGGGTTCATTGAAGGTTGCCACCGGCGACACCTCAAAAGGCAAGTCAGTTTCCGCGGCAACCGTGGTGAATGCGAGTAACAAGGTGGTCAGGATGAAAACGAGTCGAAGCATAATGTGTTTCCCGTCTTTACAAGTTGAGGTCAAATTTAGCGAACCGAAAGTATAAACTACCCTTGTCAGGTACGAAACGGACGCGGCCTGACCCAGAACCAGCTCGCGAAAACCAGGGCGCCAAAGGCGGTATAGCAGACCACGAAGACCCAGGCAGGCGCCTCATAATAGAGCATCGTCTGCAACCAATGGCCGATGAAGGAGCCCGGGTATACCGCATCGCCGGCCCGGCCACGAAGTGTCATTTCGAGCGTGGTCAAAGGGCAGATCTCCCCCAGCCACGCCTGCACTACGACAACCGTAATCGCGGCCAGGTGGATAAGCCGGAACCAGGGATTCCTGATCCCGTTCCAGCCGAACACACGACCGGCAAAAATAGCCAGCAGGCCGAGCACCACGAACACCACGAACAAGGCATGCAACGCCAACACAGCATCTGCCGCCAGCAAATATGCGCTTGAAGCATCCATCGGTACCACCCGGGTTATAACCTGTTAACAGGTTAATCTATTGATGCGTGTCAATGTAACCCGGTGCTGGTGGGTATACATTGAAGATGCGAGGTGGGGAATCCGCCGGTTCGCGCGTACATGCAATTAAAATCGACGCCTCCGAGACGGTGGGAGTTCCATCCCGCCAATGTCATATTCCACGCAGTGTGGAAAGGAGGAAAATCATGACACTGAAGGATATTGTTCCCTGGCGCTGGGGTGGCCTTCGGCACTGGGATGAAGAAGATCGTCCATACGAATCTTTCCTCCGGGAAATGGATACACTCCACAAGGAGATGGATCGTCTGTTCGAAGATTTCTGGAAAGGTTCCGGATCTACCACCTTCATGGCCAGGCCATGGCACCACGGCAACCTCACTCCGCGGGTCGACGAGACGGAAGACGAGAATGCCTTTCATGTCAAGATCGAATTACCCGGCATGGACCAGGAAGACGTCGACATCAGCCTGACTGGCGGTGTTCTAACCATCCGCGGCGAGAAGAAGCGCGAGGAAGAGGAGAAAGGCAAGGACTATTACCGAAGCGAACGCAGTTTCGGTTCATTCCGCCGTTCATTGCCGATTCCCGTGGATGTAGATGAAAAGCTGATCGAGGCAAAATTCGACAAAGGCATTCTGTACATCGAGCTCCCGAAGACCGAAGATGCCAGAAGCAAAATCAAACACATTCCGGTGAAAGCCGCGTGATACTCTGAATCCATTCGGGGAGCATCACGCTCCCCGGTTCTTTAAGCAGTTCCTCCGTAGTGAAATCTTCATTCATGTTACGTGCGGCCAAACCGGGATTTGAGTAACCGGAGAGAAAATATGTTCAAGACTGTCCTTAAATCTTCTTTTTGTTTAATGGCTCTGGTCATCAGTATGCCTGTCACGCTAACCGCGGTTGCGGAAGACTCAAGTGCGCAGTTTGAAAACCTGGTACCGGTGGGTGATCCCCGGGTGGCCGCGACTGGAGCACGGCAAGCGTGTCTTCGTCGCGCACTGTGCCTCACTCGGCATTGAGCCTTTTCAAGCCCGCCGGTTTTTCGAGCCAGCCTAGCACCCTTTCTTCCAGATAACTGTAAAACGGGTTGTAACGCATGCGTAACAGCCAATTTTCCGGAATCTTGAGCAGGCCGCGCTCACCCTTGAGCGCCAGGTCTCCGAGGAAAATATGGTCCTGGTTGGCGGGTGGAAACTGCCCATACAGCGGATCATCTGGCGGCATGGGCAAAGCGACATGCGAAAGCGAAACCACGCCCCTGGGCCATTCCAGCCCCAGCAATCCAGTATTTAAGGGCTCGGCTGAGTGCGGCGCCTTGAATCTGGCCTCGACTGCATTGCTGTAGGGATTCTCATTGGTTATGAAGGTAACCGAAAACGGCAAATCACTGTCGGCCAGCAGGCGATTGGTTAATGGCCCGGGGTCAGACACCAGCAAGGTAGACTTGATCGCGGCCTGGCGATTAATATCGAACAACACCAACTCATTGCGATCGGCCGGAAGACGGTTAAGCAGGTTATCGACCACAGCATCCGTAGTCACAGTAGCATCCACGGTGGATTTCAGTACCAGCACCCGGGGAAAGCTCTCGGCGGCAACAGGATTGCTTGCCAGCGCCTGGATGCGACGGTCAACATCAACGGTCACGCGATGTACCTGCGAACCCGCATTGGTGGCAAAGGAGTTGTACTTGTAGGGATCAAATTCATCCATGACCGTAAGCCAAGCCATATTTCCCAGACCAGGCAATGCCGACAAACTGCCCTTGAAACCGGCCAGCCTGGCGGCCCCGTGCACCCGAATCGCCGGTGAAATCAATATCAGGCTGTCCGGCACCCTGGCAGGGTTTCCATCCAGCGCCTTGAGCGTAAAGTCCAATGCCAGCGAAGCACCGGTGGAATAACCGATGATATGCAGTGCGCTCGAGGCTGACCCTAATCCTGAGTACAACTGCTCCATGGCCAGTTCGACCGCAGCAGCCATGTCCTGCCAGCGGACATACTTCAGCCCTGAAGGTGCAGTGCCGTGTCCTGGCAAACGCAGCCCAATGACGTGGTAACCCCGCTGATTCAGTGCTTCGCCAAGGGCGCGCAAACTATAAGGCGAGTCGGACATTCCATGCAGCAATAAAACGCCACCTTTGCCGTTACCTTCCAGCTCAAAACTGCGATTCCAGTTCGGCTGCAGGTCCGTTGGATCCGCTGCGCTGCCGGAACTGTACCGATTGAGTACCTGGTCTGCGCCGGTGCCGGTTTCCGCATAGACTTTCTCATCAAGTTGATTAAAAAGTATATGTTCTAACTCCATATATTCACTGAAGTTACTGATTTCTTCACCAAGTAAATCTGCAGTAAACTCCTTGCTCAGCTTTTCTGTATGCCAGGCTTCAAGCGACGGATTGCTGGAGCATCCATTAAAACTGCTTATCGACATGGCCAGAATAATCCCCGCAACCACGCCGGCGATAATGCGTACCGAGTCTCGCTTTTTCCAGGCCATACCCGTTTCACCTTCCTCTCGTCAGCACGAAGTAGCGCACACCTTCAGGCGTCTCAAGGAAATAGAGTTCCCTGCTCTCGGGAATCTCATCGCCGGTCAGACGCAGAAACAAGTCGTCGAAAAACTCAGGGGTCTCCAGGCTGAAGTTATGGAAATTCCGGGTCCGGTTAACCGGCGTAACATCCACCAGCACCAGGCTGTCATCACCCGCCTGCAGCAACTCAGAGATCTTCTGCGTTTGCTGAACCTGCCCGGGATTCCCGGGATCCAGCGTGCTTTCGCCCAGGCGCAAGCCCCGGTTGATCAAACGACTTGCCAGCAATGCCCGGTCATTGGAAGAAACGTAAACCGTTACATTCTCGGCAAGGTCAGTAATCTCTTTCCTGAATTGTGAATTGAATTCTTCGTGATCAACGTCAGGGGCAGTCAGTATCACGTTCTCAATCTCGGTCTCCACATCCGAATAGTCCGCATCACCATCCAGTACGTGAAAAGCATCAACAACAACCTGCCCCCCCATGCTGTTGGCAATCATCCAGAGCCGCTCAGGGCGCACGTCTTCGACAATTAGCTGGAGTAGCGCCGCCAATTCAGCACCCGATGCCCGGGCCTCGCCACGAGCCCTGCGATAGCCCCGCAGGGATGAGCCCTGGTCGCCCGGCCAGTCAAACACGACAACGGGCGTGTTGATATCCAGCACATGCGCAAGGAAAGCCGTCTTGCGCAAAGCCGAGGGGAACGCCTCCCTGAAACCATGTACTACCAGCAAGAGGGAGCGGTTAGGGGACTCATTCACTTGCTCACGCAAACGTTCAACGAACGCCTTGCGTTGCAGTGACCTGACGTCCAGCAAACGAATTTCCTCATTCAGAAACCAGTCACTGGCATCGAGAATCATGCCCAGGCCAAGCGAGGGCTCTATGCGTGTATCGAACAGACCAAACTTGAGTTCGGATTCACGCTGTGTTGCAAACCGATCAGGAACCTGTCCAGATGGATTAGCAGAGACCCGATTCGTGGCATAAAAAAACTGGAAAGTGCCCTGCTCCGCCAATTGCGGCACGGTCATCCGGCGAAAAGCAAAAGCCTCCGCCTGGCTCAGCAAGACCTGCGTGCCAATAAAGTAGACGTAGCCCCCCATCAGGACCAGGGCCAGCGCAACCACCGCAATGCCCCATCTGAGTTTTCTTCCCAAAAGCCTTCCTCGTCTCAGTCTGAAAAAACGAGAACCCGGATGGGCAGCATGAGCGCCTGTATCCGTATCACGAGTGCGTTGGCAATGCCCATTCCGTCAACGATGACCGACGTAAAAGCGCCACCAGGATAAAAAAAAAAGGATATCCGTCTCCCCGGGGCCTGTGATGTAAAAAGGCAGGTGATCGAAGTTTACGAGAGCTGCTGATTCATTCATATTTATCTAAATCTTAAGAGTCACGCGCTAAGTAGACACTCAAACCTGTTTCGAATCAAACCAGGCTAGTCAAGTTCTGGTAATTTATCGGTGGTTTTTGCTAGTCTTTGGTAACGGCGCAAAACCAGTGACCGGCTACAGTTGATTCGCGGTAAGAAATTCACCGGAGTAATGTAAATATGAAAAGAACATTATTGGTTGTTGGTTTTCTGGTTCTTTTACTGGCTGGCTGCGCCTCAGGCCCTACGATCGTGGCCAATACCAATCCTGGAACTGATTTCTCTTCGTTTAAAACCTATAATTTCTTCAAGCCGCTTGGCACCGACCGGGCTGGGGGTGTTCGCACTCCACTCAGTTCAAGACTGGTGTCATCCATGAACCGGGCGCTGATTTCCCGGGGCATGTCGCTTGATGAGGACCCCGATTTGCTGGTTGATTTTGTCGTCTCGGCTGAAGACCGGATCGATGTCCGCACCACACCGTCACACACAGTGCAACGCTCTCACTGGAACCGCGGCTTTTCGACCTGGCCTACCTATAACACCACGGTCCGCCAATACACTGAAGGAACCTTGATTATCGACCTGATCGACCCCGCGACCAACACCCTGGTCGGAGAAGGGGCTGCACAAAACCGGATCACCAACACCGATTTTACGCAGCAGCAGCTCGATGAGATCGTCAACAAAATACTCGATGAGATGATGCCACGTTAGTACTCACCCCACGCTAGTACAAACCCCACGTTAGCCCAGTCTCAGGGAGAGACTTAATGAAAGCCATGAATTCCAGAATGGCAATTTCCGTTTCGATCATCTTGAATTTTTTTCAGGGGTCGCGTTTTCCCAGGTGGAAATGGACTTAAAGGCAACGGACTTAATTATCAATTCCAAGCCTGCAGAAAAGATTGAGAATAATTATATCTAATTGTTTTATATGTATTTATATGGCTATATAGGTCATACTACTGTATACTATTACAGTTAGTTGATTATTTGGAGATCCCCGTGAAACACCCTGTTCCTGCTGTAGTTCCTGGCGGTATGCCCGACCCTGAACGGCCGCTTAGATTGGCCCGCCTTGAATCTAAAATCACCGAGCTTGCGGCACATATCAATGCCGCCACTTTCCAGTTACTGAACCTGATTTGCGAATACGATGAACAAGAAGGCTGGGGTCAGCACGGCGTGGCTTCCTGCGCCCACTGGCTGCAATGGCAGTGCGGTACCAATATCGGGGCGGCCCGCGAGAAGGTCAGGGTTGCTCGCGCTTTGCCCGAATTGCCGAAGATTTCAAATTCCTTCAGCAAGGGCCGGATCAGTTACTCCAAGGTTAGAGCCATGACCAGGGTCGCCACTCCAAAGAACGAAGAGTACCTGTTGAATATCGCCCACCACGGTACCGCAGCCCATGTTGAGAAAGTGGTCAGTAATTATCGCCGTGGCAAGCGCCTGGAAATTCTATTTGAGGAAAATAACCGTCACGCCCATCGGGAACTGAAGTGGTACATGGATGGTGACGGCATGTGGGTGTTCAGGGGCAAGTTCACCGCCGAGCAGGGCGCCCTGATCGCCAGGGCGCTTGAAGGCGCAATGGACGAGTTATTTGACGAACAAAGAAATGAACCTTCTGACGTTTCCGCGGAAACACCGCAAGGAGTCGATCCATTCGAGGCGAAACCACACCCCATCGATACGCGCCGGGCCGATGCGCTGGAGCGGGTAGCCGAAACTTTTCTGGCGGGAGAAAAGGGAGAACGTTCAGGCGGAGATCGCTACATGGTCAATATCCATACAGAAGCAGAGACTCTGACGGCAAACGGTGAAGGAGCCGAATCAGAATGCGCGGACTTTGGAAAAGTTTCCGCGGAAACGTCCAGGCGCATGGCCTGTGATGCTTCGGTGGTGCATTGGCATGAAGGGAAAGATAGCGAACCCCTCGATATAGGCCGCAAATCCCGGACTATTCCACCAGCCATAAGGCGCGCACTCAAGCGAAGGGATGGCGGTTGCCGCTTCCCGGGTTGTACCTGCAGCAAATTTGTTGACGCACACCACATCCGGCATTGGGCTGACGGCGGCAAAACCAGCATGGATAACCTGGTACTCCTGTGCCGAAGACATCATCGCCTGGTGCATGAAGGTGGGTTCGATGCGCAAACACTGTCAAACGGAGAAATCCGGTTTATTTATCCCGATGGCAGACCCTTGCCGGCATCCCCCGACGGACGTTTCCGCGGAAACGCCGAATCAATCAGAGTCGAAAATCATAATAATGGGCTTGAAATCAACCCAGAGACCCTGCCACCGCTGTGGCGGGGAGAAATAATGGATCAAGACTTGGCGCAGTTGGGAATGCAGAGCCTGGAATGACGTTGATTTGTATCTACTATTGACCTTGTTTCTGGCTCAAATATCAGCGCAAAACAGTGACTAAGATCACTAACCCTTTATAATTTTAGGGTGATACTGAAGGTATCCAATTCAACAGCGTTTCGCCCATGACACTCGTCATCTCCGAAACAGAAACGCAGGAAGGATACCCGCCATGCTACAGGAAATTAATTTCAAGCTTCCAAGCCCTGCCGACCCCGTCTACATCACCAAACGCGGCCTGGACTTACTCAATGACCCCTGGTTGAACAAGGGCACCTCGTTCTCCGACGAAGAGCGCGAAACCCTTGGGTTAAGGGGGCTGCTGCCACCTTACCGCGCCGACATGGAAGAACAGGTCCAGCGCGTGATGGAAAACTACTGGCACCATACCAACCCGCTGGACAAATACATCTTTCTGATCGGTCTCGCGGACCGCAATGTGACCCTGTTCTACCGCGTGCTGATGGAGCACTTGCTGGAAATGACGCCCATCATGTACACCCCAACCGTGGGTTATGCCTGTCAGCAGTTCGGGCACATTTACCGCAAGAATCGCGGTATGTACATCAACCTGAATCACAAGGGTCAAGTCGCTGACATTCTGAACAACTGGCCTAAAGACGAAGTCGATATCATCGTCATCTCGGACGGCAGCCGGATTCTCGGCCTCGGCGACCTGGGCGCCAACGGCATGGGTATCCCGATCGGCAAGCTGGTGCTGTATGTAGCCGGCGCCGGCCTGCATCCCCACCGCACCCTGCCGATTCTGCTCGATGTGGGTACCGATAATGAAGAACTCCTCAACGATCCGCTCTACCTGGGACTGACCCGGCGCCGCGTTCACGGCGAGGAGTTCGATGAAATCGTCGATGAATTTGTCACAGCCGCCACGGAACGTTGGCCCAACGTGTTGATCCAGTGGGAAGACTTCACCAATGACAAGGCCTTCCCCATCCTGAACCGCTATCGTGACAAAGTGCTTTGCTTCAACGACGACATCCAGGGCACCGGTGCGGTGGCATTGGCCGGCTTACTGGCATCCATGCGGATACGGCAGCAACACCTGTCGGATCAGCGGATCGTGTTCTGTGGCGCGGGATCAGCAGCGGTCGGCATCGCCGACATGATCTGCGCCGGTATTGCCGATGAACACAGCATGAGCACTGAGGAGGCGCGCAAGCTGGTCTGGATGTGTGACTCGCGGGGCCTGGTCACAAGCACCCGTGAAAGCGGGCTCGAGACGCACAAAATTCCTTACGCAAGGGAAGAAGAGCCTGCTGCAGAGTTGCTTGAGGTTGTCAAACGGGTCAGACCCACGATCCTGATCGGCGCCAGCGGCCATCCACACACCTTTACCGAAGACGTTGTGAAAGCCATGCACAAGCACTGCGAGAAGCCCATCGTTTTCGCGCTGTCCAATCCGACGACCAAGGCCGAATGCACCGCCGAGGAAGCCTATAACTGGACCAATGGAGACGCTATTTTCGCCAGCGGCAGTCCGTTCGATGCAGTCCGGCTGGGAGGGAAAGTCTTCGTGCCGGGACAAGGTAACAACATGTTCATCTTCCCCGGTGTGGGGCTTGGAGCCGTCGTCTGTGGTGCTACCAAGGTCACCGACCAGATGTTTTTCACCGCAGCAAAAACCCTTGCTCACATGGTCACCGAGGAAGAGCTCCGCTCAGGCACCATCTACCCGGACCTGGGTAAAATTCGCCAGATTTCCCTGGCCATCGCTGCGGCAGTGTGTCGCCTGGCCTGGGACGAAGGTCTGGCACGGTATGCCGAGCCTGCGGACATACGCCAGTACGTTCGGGATTGCATGTATCACCCGGAATACCGGCCATACATTGCCGTGTGAATTGATGGTATATTAATTTTCACTAACATATTAACGACGCTCAATAAAAGGATGGATCTTTTATGGCTATTGCAAAAACCCTGATCAACTACCTCGAGGAAAAAGGCGTCAACTACGATCTGGTGGAGCACGCCCACACTTCCACTTCTTTCGCCACGGCCCGGGCTGCTGAATTGCCGCCGCACCAGGTCGCCAAGGCCGTTGTACTCAAGGACGACGACGGTTATGTCGTCAGTGTTCTGCCCACCAACCATACGCTGGAAATCGACTGGGTTAACGAAGAACTGAATCGCAAGCTGGAACTGGCCTGCGAAGAGGAATTCAAGTCACTTTTCAAGGATTGTGAGGCCGGTGCGGTGCCCGCTCTCGGAGAGGCATACGGCATCCAGGTGATCTGGGACGACGATCTGGCTTATACCGCTGACGTCTACATCGAAGCCGGCGACCATGAACACCTGATCTGGCTGGACCGGAGGGCCTTCAAGCAATTGATGTCCTCCCTGCCTCACTCGGTGATCAGCAAGGATAACGAGGTGGGATGCTGGAAATACTGATCAGCTGACCTCCAGAAAACCGCAGGGACAGACCTCGATGCATTTGCCACATTCGTGGCAATTCTCAAGGTTGAGGGTGAAATAGTTACCTGGTGCAGGATT
>JAOUCS010000248.1 GCA_029859645.1 Lysobacterales bacterium
GGTCTCTGACACAGGTTCGATGGAATTGAGCCAGTCCCAGTCGAAATAGCAGTATTTGCTCGAGCTGTTGATCGTCAGGTAGGCAATAGAAAAGGTGATCAGGTTTTGAAAGAAATGAGTGCCGAATGAGGGCTCGACCACGAAGTCGCCGTAATCTGCCTCGATGATCACCCGCGCGGATGAAATCTGGTTCCACTTGGTGGGTACGCCCAGCCAGCGATCCGTCGTTCCCCAGCGCCCCGGCCCGATCAGCATATAAGGCGTATTGCTTTTCGCAAACTGCCGATTATATTTTCCCACCTGGTCGGCCATGTGAATCATGTTGCCACGCTTGAAATTGTCATTTCGCACGTACACGATGTCACGAATATCGTTGATCCGGCCGTGGCTCAGCGCCTGGTCGGAGCGGCAAAGCATCCGGCTTTCATCCTCGTCAACTATCGACACATCCTCGAAACTGGTCGCCACCTTCATCGGGCGGATCTGCAGCAGGCGGAATTCGTTGGCCACTTTCGATTCCGGATCGATATCAGCGGCGAACTCCACCTCCACCGGTACATTCATCGCCCGGCTTCCCAGTTCCAGCAGGTGTTTCAGTATTTCACCCAGTGGGAAGATATTCGCTTTGAGGATCGGATCGAAAGTGACGATACGCGGTCCCTTGCGGGCTATTCCGGTGTAAATACGATCGTTATCCGCTGAAAAGGTTGAGCCGACGTATTTCAGCACACCATGATGTTCCGCTTCCTTGATGTTCAGTTTAGCCAGGCTGGCGTTGCCACCCACTTCGGGAAACGCGGACGAATGGGTCATATCGACGGCAAAAAATTCTTTTTGAGAGTTTTCCAGGTAATCCTGCGGCGTGGAAAACTGGGGTAAAACCTGCGGATTCGCGGGAGAGAAATACAGGCAGTTGTCGCCCTCCATGATGGTCTTTCCGAGCCCCAGCGCGGTATAGGCAATGCCCTCCTCCGGCTTGATGTGGCCCACGGAGTAGAAATTATAAGAGCGTGCGACCCCCGAAAACACCGGGTAGTAGAGGCCGTCGTGCTCCCTGCCGACGATCTCCTGCAGGATGACGGCCATCTTTTCTTCTTCGGTGCGGTTTCCGGTAGCCTGGGTGTAATTCTTGGCATTGCGGAAATACACGGATGCGTAGATCAACTTGATCGCCGCCAACAGCCGTTGCAGGCGACCTTCGGCTGACGAGTGGTTGTTGGGCAGGAAGTGCGTGTCGAATATGCCAGCGAACGGCTGGTAGTAATTGTCTTCCAGGAGCGACGATGACCTGACCGCCAGCGGGTAGTCGACAACGGCCAGGAAAGCCTTGAGGTCTTCCTGCAGATCTTGCGGTATGGTCGCATTCGTGAATGCGGCGGTAATTTCCTCGTCGCTGTGTTCGTCCAGCGCGAATTCGGTCAAATCGTTCTTTTCCATGAACCGGTCGAATGCGCCGGTGCAAATGACGGCGGTACGCGGCACCGAGATCCGCGCTCCTGGAAAAGCGCTGCAAACCAGCTGGTTGTTGAACAGCTTGTTGATAAACGCCAGTCCGCGCCCCTTTCCACCCAGGGATCCTTCGCTGATGCGCAGAAACTTGGCATGCCCTTCGTAAAGTTCCCGGTTGAAATCGGTAACCATGCCGGCTTGCCGGTCATGCCGGTGTTGATCAATGGTTTCAAACAGAAATTCGCGTAATTCCGCCGGATCAGCAAACTCACTCGCCTTCCTGGGGCGCAGACAGCTGGCCAGGTCGAATTCACCGCGTGCAATCAGCCAATTGGAAAAATGATTTCTTTCTGCGTGAAAGACCAGAGACTCATGGTCGACGTGGGCGATACATTCCTGCATCTGCCTGAAGTTGGAGGCCCGCGCGAGTTCGGTCCCGTCTGGCAACTTGAAAACAAAGTCACCGAATCCAAAATTTTCGTTGATGAAGGTACCCAGCTTTTTAAGCAACTTGGGTGACTGCTTGTTCAGGAATGCGGTTTCGCTGGCGAGCGCGATTTCCTCCCTGGCCTGGTCAGAGGATTGCAGGAGTATCGGCAAGTCAGCCATTTCGCTCTTAATCAGCCGGGCGAGTTCAATGCCCGCGTTATCGTCGGATTTTCCTTTCCTGGGAAACCGGATATCCGAGATGACGCCCAGCAGGTATTCCCGGTACTGATGAAACAGCGAAACTGCGTCTTCAAAGTT
>JAOUCS010000154.1 GCA_029859645.1 Lysobacterales bacterium
CAGTAACACTACCTAGACAAACCGGGGTAATTGCAACAAGATTTGCCCCAACCACAGGTAAGTAACGGGAGCATTCAGATGGGTTTGTTTTTACTGATTGGAATCTTGCTCGGCTTGACAGCTATTTATAGTGTCATCAACGAACGCTACCTCCATCTGCAGTCTGCCATAGGCCTGATGCTTCTTGCACTGCTTACATCACTGGTGCTGGCAGTTGTCTCTCTGACCATGCACGTTGATTCGATAAGCTGGTTAAGAGCCTTGGTAGAAAAGCTGGATATCAGCGAGACCCTTCTCAACGGCGTTTTGTGTTTCATGTTGTTCGCCGGGAGCGCCGGTGTACAAATCAAATCCCTTGAAGACAAAAAATGGGTCATCCTTTCCCTTGCTATAGGCTCTACCCTTATTGCCTGTGTATTGACTGGATTCCTGCTTAGCACGGTCCTCGGTTGGTTCGGTGTAACACTGGCCCTGACCTATGCACTGGTCTTTGGTGCGCTCATTTCCCCCACCGACCCCATTGCCGCCCTCGCAATTCTGAAAGCGGCGGGTTTACCCAAACCGCTGGAGGCCACCATCAATGGCGAGTCGTTGTTCAATGATGGCGTCGGCGTGGTGTTGTTCACCATGGCACTGGCTTTTGTCGGTGGCTCAACCCAACCCACCTTGTCGGATGCGGTTTTGCTATTTCTGCGTGAAGTTCTTGGTGGGATTGGGCTCGGTCTGATTGTAGGTTACATCACGCACTTTATGCTTCTTCGTACCAATGATTTTGGAACCGTGCTGCTGATCACGTTGGCTACTGTCACACTTGGTTATGCCATTGCACTGGAAATCGATGTATCCGGCCCGATCGCCATGGTGGTCGCCGGCTTGTTTGTTGGAAACCTGACAGCACCACGTGTCGCTGAAGACGTCCGGACACCCATCAGGATCTTCTGGAAAGGCATTGACGACACGCTGAACTCGCTGCTATTTGTCATGATGGGTTTCATTGTAATTTTTGTTCACAACCTGGCAATCGCACCGCTGGGTTTGAGCATTGCCGTGGCGATACTGGTGTGTCTCGTGGCACGCACCATCAGTGTCTATATTCCGCTTGCCTTGTTGACATCGAGCAATGTGTTGAAGGCAGATGCGTTCTCCATGACGAGGCTCTTCACCTGGGCCGGATTACGCGGAGGCCTGGCACTTGCGTTGGCCTTATCCCTCCCGGAAAGCCCGGAAAAAGCATTGATTGTCAATATGACATTTGGGGTCGTCGCCTTCTCGATCCTGGTACAGGGTTCAACCATTGGCAAGCTATTCAGCCCGGAATACCTCAAGGGTATTCTGAAAGACTGAGTAAAAAAGCCTGTGCTTTTACTAAGCTGTTTTTAACGGCTTTTTAGGTTTTTGCAGGGTACCGAACACCCGGTCCCAAAATGCCGATGACACACCGTATCCTTTCGTCGAGTCACGAAAGTGATGATCGATGTGTGATTTCCACACGTTCTTGAGGAACTTGATATTCGGCGCCTTGAAATGGTGAATGCTGTAATGGGTCATATCGTAGGCCAGGTAACCCGTGGTGAACCCGGCCGAATACGCCCAGGTCCATGTTCCGAACAACAACCACGTGATCGATAACAGCAGGACCGCAACCGCCAGGCTCAATGTGATTGGCATGACCAGGCGCTTTTTGTCGTTGGGGTACTGATGATGTACACCGTGGAACAGAAAACTGATACGTTTCTGAAGTTCACCCTTTGGTATGAAATGGAATACATAGCGGTGGAAAAAATATTCAAACAGGGTCCAGAATGCGAGCCCGGCTAAAAACAGGATAACAAAGGTGACTGCCGGAATATCGATAGAGAAGCTTTTCCAGATAAAGAAAATGATTATTGGCAGGTAAACTGCCAGCACCGTAACCGGTGAAATCTTACTTAAGCGCTCCAGAATGGGGTTATCGAATAACCTGATATCACCCTTCTGGGGAGCCATATGCTCCGGAATTCGATCGGTTTTACTTGCTTTCATTCTGTACTCACCTCTTTATATACAACCGATTATATCCGGTCACCACGCAGTATTTGCAATGGCGCATATTATCGCCGATTTCCCATCCGGCGTTCCACGTGGAAAAACCGGTGGAATTAAGACTCAGGTCATGAAAACTGGTGTTTTTTAACCATATGGACCAAATTTTCTGGACTATTGCCCCGAAAAGATGAACTATTCGCGCCATGTCAGATTCGCCCATTGCAAACCAGACCGAAACTTCTGGAATTCCTGGTTCAAACCCTTCCGCATCAGCAACTTCAACAGCCGATAAAGCCGATAAAAAGATTGCACGTGGGGAGTTGCCACGACCTGAAGCTACACAACCTTCAAAAATTTTGTGGGCACATGCAATAGTTCTCACGGCAGTGCACTTGATCAGCCTGGCGGTTTTCATTCCCTGGTTTTTCACGTGGTCGGGCCTGTGGGTAGCAATACTTGGGCATTTTGTATTTGGAATGCTGGGAATCACCATCGGCTATCACCGTTTGCTGACACACCGTGGGTTTACCTGTCCCAAGTGGCTTGAATACACGTTTGCCACGATGGGTATGTTCAACCTGCAGGACAGCCCTGCACGCTGGGTAGCCATCCATCGTATCCACCACAGGTTCAGTGACCAGCAGGGCGATACGCACTCCCCGCTTGTCAGTTTTATCTGGGGTCATATGAGCTGGGTGATATACCGGCACAAGGATACCAACCGCACGATTCGGTATGCCAAGTGGGTGCCCGACCTGTTACGCGACCCGTATTACCGCCGCCTGGAGCGAAACAGTGGCTGGTTCATGGTCTACTTTATCCACGCCATCGTAATCATAGCCATTGGTGCCGTGGTCGGTTTTTTTGAGGGCGGGGTCAGTGAAGCACTTCGTTATGCCGCGAGCTGGCTGGTATGGGGCATCGCTGCACGCACCGTCTTCGTGCTGCATGGAACCTGGGCGGTGAATTCACTGGCGCATCTGTATGGTTACCGCAATTACGAAACCCGTGATCAGAGTACCAACAACTGGCTTGTGGCCCTGATCGCACACGGTGAAGGCTGGCATAACAATCATCATGCCGATCCGCGCTCTGCCGCACATGGGCACCGCTGGTGGGAGTTCGATATGTCCTGGTGGGTCATCCGGATACTCGAGGGAGCCGGGCTTGCGAGGAACGTGGTGAGACCAAGAAAAGCCTGGAAAACGATCGTTCATCCACCTGGGTAGGTACCTTTGAGTTCCGCCGCGCCGCATTTGTTGACGGCCCGGGGTGTACTCCGGATAATATGCCAGCCTTGCAACCTGCCCTTTCACAGATATGAAACCATATTTCGAAAACGTCCAGTCACATTACGATCTCTCCGACGATTTTTTCGCATTGTTCCTCGATCCCACGCGTACATACAGTTGTGCGTATTTCGATAATCCGGATGCCACCCTTGAGGAGGCACAAAGGGCCAAGATTGATCTTTCCCTGGGCAAGTGCGAACTCGAACCGGGTATGAAACTGCTGGATATCGGCTGTGGCTGGGGCGCCACTGCGCTGCGTGCCGCCGAACATTACCAGGCGAAGGTAATCGGCCTTACACTCAGTGAGAACCAGTACCGTCATGCATCACAGCTGGCTCTTGATGCAGGCCAATCCGATAACATCGAGTTTCTCCTGCAGGGCTGGGAAGAGTTTGACGAGCCCGTCGACCGCATTGTCAGCATCGGTGCATTTGAGCATTTCAGAAACAGCCGTCACGAGGAGTTCTTTAAACGGTGCAACAGGATCCTACCGGCCGATGGCATCATGATGCTACACAGCATCGTAACCCCCTCGCTCGCAAGCCTGCGTGAATCAAATATCGATTACTGTCATGAAGACGTCAAGTTTGCCCGGTTTATACGGGACGAAATCTTTCCGGGTGGTCAACTTTGCACCCCGGAGAGGATCAAGGACATAGCCGGGAAAAATGGATTCGATGTCTATCACGTTCAGCCCCTGAGGCTGCACTATGCGCGTACGCTGGATATCTGGGCCGACGGGCTGTCCAAAGCCAGGGAGCAGGCGATTGCGATCACATCACAAACCTTATACGACCGCTACCAGAAGTATCTGACAGGTTGCGCCGATCAGTTCCGTAAAGGAACGATAGACGTGATGCAGTTTTGCATGCGCCCGGTCTAGCTGTGAATTCCAGCAACGTTGTTTGCATTTTAATGGCTTCGATTCAGACGGTGCGCTCAACAGGCCGGGTGGTATTCAGTGCCCAGTCTTATCCGGCCCTTAGGGCTACCCTCAGCCAGGATCCCGCCTTATCGGGACCGGTTCGAAGGTACATCCTGTACCATCGGCCCTCGATTTTCATCCCTGAAAATCGCCCCGGGCGAAATCCCGTCTTCGGCGGATAAACGAGCACTGAATACCACCCGGCCTGCTGAGCTTCTCAGCTGAAAGGCGTGCACCATGGTTCGGACACGGTGGGCGCTTATGGATTGTGCGAACTTTGAAGCGCCGAGTAGCCGGACGGATTAGGGGCGATCGGGCGGGATGCCCGATCGAGGCCGTCCAGAACAGGATGTTCTGTGAGGCCGGTCCCGTTAAGATCCGTCTGGCTGCGAGGGCAGTCCCGGATCTTGATCCGGGACCGCTGGCCAGAGAGTACAATCCATAAGCGCCCACCGTGTCCTCGCACCATCACGGCTTCATCAAAATCAACTGTTTTGAGGTGATCACCAGGCATTGGTGTGTGCAACATTGCTGGAATTCACAGCTAACCCGAACATTGCACCAGTATCACGGATGATCGCGCACGACTGCAGGGACGCAGGAGGTAGAGCAACGCAGGAGCAGTTGCCGAGGATAGGTGCCATGTTCGGGCTAAACCAGGTCTTTTGAGTACATGTGATAACGCTTGGTAATCTTGCCGCCAAACTTTTCAATCATGTTCCGGGTAGGTTTGTTCTGCTCCAGTATCCAGGATAACTCGACCCTGTTACCCCCCCTGGAAAGACCGGGCCCGAGGACGGAATCAACCACCATGAAAGCCATCGCAGGCCCGAAAATGGTGTTCTGATATTTTTTCCGCACACCCATAAGCGCTACCCTGCACCTCTCGGGAAAACGCACTTTCATACGCCACAACAGCTTGGCCCATCCGAACGGCAGCAGACGGCCATTGAGATCGGCAATGGCCATATTGATATCGGGTAACATCGCAATAAACGCCGCAGGCTCGCCATCGAGCTCGGCAATCTGTAGAAAATCATGGGGCACAACCGTCAGCAACTCCTTGCCCACGGCAGTGAACTCCTCTCGGGTAAACGGAACAAAATTCCAGTTATCCTGCCAGGCGTCGTTAAAGATATCGCGCATCGCCTCGAAGTCGGCTTCCATCGTTTTACGATTCAGTTCCCTGACCTTGATGCGGCCTGCGGTTCTGTCGATAAGCTCCTGCTTGGTCGATGGCGTGGTGTAGGTATGAATATCGAGTTCGTAGGCCAGTAACTCCTGTGCAGGCTGATAGCCGCATCTTTCGATGGAGGCGCCGTAGTAACGGGGAGAATGACTTGTCATCACGCAAGGCGGCGTATCGAAACCATCGGTCAGTATACCAATCTCCTGGTTGATACCGAGATTGAACGGGCCGATGATTTGCCGCATACCATTTTGACGTAACCAGTGTTCGGCGGTTTCAAAAAGCGCTGTGAATACGGCATCATTATCCGGTGCTTCGATCAGACCGAAAAAACCGGTTTTGTTGTTATAACGTTGCTGGTGCAGGTCATCGATTTGCGCAGAGATCCGGCCAACAGGCTTGTCATCCTGAAAAGCCACCCAGGCCTTCCATTTTGCGTGCAGGAAATAGGGGTGTTTGCTTGAGAGCGCTTCTTTTCTCTCCATCAACAAGGGCGGCACCCAGTTGGGATCGTCCTTGTAAATGGCCCACGGAACACGGATAAACGTTTTCAGCGCTTTTTTACCGCTTACTTCCCTGATTTCAATTTTCGCGCCTGCCTGGCCATTCATCATGTCGTACCGTTATTCTGCGATCTCTCGTCGCTGGCTTTTCCAATGCAGAGTGTAATTAAAAATCCCGCAACTTACATACACTAATTAAACCGGTATTGGCAAACAACAGCAAACAGGCAGTGATACAAATGACGCTCTATTTCGTGACTATGGGACTGGCTTGATTCACCGATTTGCTTTCACTTCGAATTCGCGCCCAGCGAAATGGAGAAATCCATTGGGCGAAGAACCCCTTCGGGAAAGCTTCTAACCCTGCGATCCCTACCTGCTCCGGGGGTTCACGGTCATGAGGCAGGTAACGGGTACCAAAAATGGCGTCCCAGAATATATACGCATTGCCGTAATTGGTGTCGGCCTCGTGCCGGTCACGCGAGTGATGCCAGCGGTGCAGATTACCGATGCTGTATACCCAGCTGAGCGGCCCGAGCCGTATCGCGATGTTGGCATGCTGGTATGCATCGGCCAGTACAGCCGCCATGGTCGTCAGCGCCAGCACCTCCTTGGGTACACCGAGCACTGCCAGTGGCAGCACCCATACGACACAAAATCGATAAACAATTTCCCCTGGATGAGCACGCGTGGCATTGAGCCAATAAACTCGTTGGGCGCTGTGGTGGGTTGCGTGCAAACGCCACAACCAGTGGATACCATGCATGCTTCGATGCGCCCAGTAGTCAAAGAATTCACGCACCACGGTTGCCAGCAGAACCTGTGCCAGGATGGGCCAGCCCGTGGGCCAGATCGAACCACCCACCTGCGTGGATATCCAGCCACCGATGATGATTGTTAGCACCGCGAGCAAGGGCGCCATCAACCCGCCAACGACAATCTCCGTCAGAAAGTACAGGGAGTCCGTACGCAGATCACCATGGGAACGGTTCCACTCCCGCCGGTAGGGAAGGATGCGTTCCATCACCGCCACCAGCACCAGGTTGGCGAGGGTAATGGGGAATATGGCCATCTCGGGGTCGATACCTGCATTCATTGCCCATAACAACGCGGCGAGGCCGCCAATCACGCTGGCCGGGACCAGTAATATGGCCAGCATCGCCCGTACGGCAGAAATAATGGTTGCGATACTCATCAAGGCGGAATGTGGGACGGTATCAACCGGGGTTCTTGCATGGAGTGATATGCATTGAGAAGTACAGCAGGGAGGTGTCCATCAGGCAGCCGGGCCCTGGAACCAGGACCCGGACTGTTTCTAGCACCCAAGGGCTCTTACATATTATCGAGAATAGCTTGTTTCCTGGACTTATATTCTTCAGGCGAAATGTAACCACCC
>JAOUCS010000155.1 GCA_029859645.1 Lysobacterales bacterium
GTGGAGGATCACGTTCGAGTCCTGATGGACTTGCACTGAGGTTCGACTTCAGAACCGGTAGGTCAGGTTCACCATCTGGCTTGTGCGCTTGTGAAAGCCCAGTTCGACCAGCAGCGAAAGGCTGCGGTTAATATCCCATTGCCCGCCAATCACGTAGTTCCATGGCACCTGGGTTGCCTGTTCGATTGACACCAGCAGTGTATCTTCACCGATGTCTATCGGCAGGTCCAGGATCTGGGCTATGTCCTGGTACATGGCGCCAACCCAGAGCACGCCACTGAAGCCACCGATCTTTCCATTCCAGCCGATTCGGGAAGAGATTACGGTCGCCTTGGCGTCTGTCAACGATATATCGAGGTCCGTGGTTGTCCGGTTGTAATCGATCATGCCGAAGAAATCCTTGTAGCCGCCCGCGACGGTCGTTCCCCAGCCGGTAACGTCGCCGTCATATTTGATCCGGAAGGTAGTGTCCACAGCACAGTTGTTGCCGGGCAGGCTGCACAGGACCGGAAAAACAGGCGCCAGGTCCAGTGTGAGCGGCCCTTCGGCTTCGCCATCAGTACTCGCCAGTATTCCGTAAACGTTCCAGAACGGCAGAATCCATGCGTCGAATCGTAACGTATACGTGGTTTCCTCATTCTGCACTTCGTTCACCACTGCCAGCCCCGGCGTCTTGACGTCCTGACCGTTAATGAAGATGTTATCCACGTCAAAGGGCTGGTCCTGGTGCATGTAGCCAACAGAAATCCCGAAGGGCCGTGGCAGAACATAACCCCGGGCACAGGCCTCCTTGCCCCAGATCGGCAGAAAATTCGTCCACCGTTCTTCGCACACGTTTTGGGATGAATCGCCTTTTTCGTAGGGGATATTGGTGGATGGGTTTTCTCTCAGCGTAGCCGGAGAAGGCCCCTCATCCCTTTCAGATGCCAGTTTGTCGTCCTGGGCGAGTACGTTGAAACTCATCATCAGTGTCAGTAATGCTGCAAGTCTGATTGTCAATGGAAGGTCGCCCGGCGTTAGGAAGCCCGATTTTGCCAGTTGAGGCGGATGAAGGCGACCGAAAAAGCATCATTTTTCAGTGTCAAATGATATATTAGAGAAATAGAATACATAGTATGGAATCCTGATGAACAGCAAATCGAACATAACGGTTGCCGGTGCGGGCTTTGCAGCCATCACTGGAGTGCGGGAGCTTAGAAAGCGATTGCCCGCTGCCGACATCACCCTGGTGGCTCCAAAACCTGAATTCATTTACCTTCCCAGCCTGATCTGGGTGCCCTATGGCATGCGCAACGGCGATGATCTCCGCTTCGACATCCGTCCGCTTCTGAAAAAGCTTGACGTGAGCTATGTGCAGAGCGCCGTGACTGGAATTTCAGCCGACGGCAGAACCCTGCAAACAGGGGCCGGTGATGTCAGCAACGATGCGCTGCTGATTGCGACAGGTGGTCGCTACATCCGGAAACTTCCGGGCATTGAAAACGTCATCACCATCTGTGAAGGGATCGAGGCTGCTGAAAAGATGGGCGAACGCCTGAAGGCGATGAATGGCGGAACGATTGCCATGGGCTTCGGTGGCAACCCCAAAGAACCCTCTGCAATGCGCGGCGGGCCGATGTTCGAGCTGTTATTCGGCCTGGAGACTTGGCTCAAGCAGCAGGGCCAGCGTGATCGATTCAGGCTGGTGTTTTTCACCCCTGCGCCACAACCGGGAAAAAGGCTTGGTGAAAAAGCCGTCGTTAAGTTGCTGGAAGAAATGAAGCGGCGTGGAATCGAGACCCACCTGGGTCACAAGCTGCGTTCGTTCGAGAATCACACCGTGACCACTGAAGGTGGGGAAATTCCGGCCGACCTGATCCTGTTCATGCCGGGTATGACCGGTCCGTCGTGGATGCAGGGCACGCCTTTACCCGTCTCCAATGGCGGAATGATTCAGGCCGACGCCTTTTGCCAGGTAACTGGCATGGAACGCGTGTATGTGGCCGGCGACGCAGGCAGCTTTCCGGGACCGGAATGGATGCCAAAACAGGCGCACATGGCCGACTTGCAGGCAAAAGCTGCAGCACAAAACATGGCCTTGAACCTGGCGGGTAAAGCCGCCGAGAAGCAGTTCAAGGTAGAGCTGCTGTGCATCATTGATTCCCTCGATAAGGGAATGCTGGTTTATCGCGGCGAACGGGGAGGCATGGCGCTACCCGCCATGAAGCCTCTGCACTGGGCAAAAAAGTATTTCGAAAAAACCTACCTGCGGCACTTCCGTCTTTGAAGCAACGCCGTCGCTGGCGAGAAGCCTTACAGGGAGCAGGTCATATCCTGACCGCAGCACAGCGGTGACTTGATCTTGCCATGGCCGTTGGGGCACTTGGAGATCTGAACGTTGCTGCCATCGGGTAATTCGAGTGAATCATTTTCAAGCGGTGCATCGCAATGCCCGCAAGTGGCGTTGACACTCATACCGCATTTTTTACATTCATAAGTTGCCATATCAATCTGTCTCCGGGGGTTCAGGAAGATAGTGCTCCAAGACGGTCAAAATCTCAAGCCTGCCGTGACGGTGATGGCTGCTGTGCCGGCGATCTGCACTTCCGCCATGAAATACTTGTACCGTACACCGAACGAGGGCAGGATAGCGGGCGCAACGCCCAGACCGTTGAAAGGAATCTTGTCTTCGAAGGGCTCCTTGTACCCGTGGAGCAGTCCCCCCACGAGCTTGAAGTAAAACCAATCGGTTTTGAACAAGCCCCAGGTCTTGCCAATGTAGAGGAACTGTGAGGACTGGTCGAATGAATTCTGGAAAAAGGCCAGGCCGACCAGGTAATCATTCTGGAATTCGATTTCGGGACCAATCAGCTTCTGATGGTTGGTGTGGTCGGGATCTTCGTCCCAGTGCTTGGTGTAGAGCGAGGTCTGAATGTTGAAGCCCCGATATTTCCAGCCATGGTCCTGTGCCGGCTCTGCGCCGTCATCCTGCGCCTGAAGATTGAAACAGAAACACGTCAGCAGGCAGCCCAGGCTGAAATTTCTCAAAACACCAAATTTTAAAGACACGGCAAGCCACCCTATGAAGTGATGCCCGGATCCGCATGGATGGATCCGGGCAAACAAGGGCAGGATTCTAGCAAACGTTGCTATAGTGTGGAAAGCCTGCGATCAGAAGCTGAGCCCCGTCAGGGACTTCTTCAGCCAGCTGGCAGGTGTCTTTCGGGCCCTTGCCGAGGGTGATGCCTGGATGAAACGGGAATCGTTGGCCGGGGAGTCCAGTTCGGCCCATCCGAGTTTGCCCAGGTATCCGATCTGTTCACCAGGAGTCGTGTAGATCTGGTATGCGGAGCTTCTGCCCACATTGACGACGTTCTTTATTTTCTCAACGCTGAATACTGTTTGTTGCATAGTTGCGTTCATTCTAAAACTCCGTCTCTTGCTGTCCTGGTTTTGCGAGTTGCCATTGAAAGTTTGGTTGCAGGTTTATAAATGCATATTTCATGCCAGGTTATGCCGGACCTCAGGTAAGAAGCAATAATCTTTTAAATACAGAGGGATAGAATATTATAAATAGTATTCACTTTAAGCAAAATGTTGGTTTTAAACGCGACAAGGTGACCGGTTATGACTACCGGTACCAAATTTTGTCACCCGTTGTCCAAGCTGTGGTAGTTTGAACTTTCTATGAACGTCAATGGAAAAGCATACCGTTCCATCTGGTTAAATCCTGACGGTTGTTCCGTCAGCATCATCGACCAGACCTTGCTTCCGCACCGCTTCGAAATCCGCGTGCTGAACACGGTGGCGGAAGCTGCCGAAGCGATCAGCACGATGCGTGTTCGTGGTGCACCATTGATCGGTGCAACAGCAGCCTATGGCATTGCCATGGCCATGAAAGAAGACAGCAGCGACGATGCGCTGGACATTGCTGCGAACGCCTTGCTGGCAACGCGACCGACTGCCGTCAACCTGCGTTGGGCCCTGACCCGGGTAGTTGGAGAGTTGTTACCGCTTCCAGGGTCGGCCCGGCAAGCGGTGGCTTTCGAGTTGTGCCGGCGTATCTGCGATGAGGACGTTGAAATCAATTTTCGAATTGGCAACCACGGACTCGGCCTGATCAGGAGCTTGTGGGAACAGAAACAGCACCCCGGCGACCCTGTTTACATACTCACCCATTGCAACGCGGGCTGGCTGGCAACGGTGGACTGGGGCACCGCGCTGGCTCCTGTTTACCAGGCGCACGATGCCGGTATTCCGGTCCATGTCTGGGTCGACGAGACCCGGCCGCGGAACCAGGGCGCTGCGCTCACATGTTGGGAGTTATCCGCCCACGGCGTTTCGCATGACCTGATCGTGGATAATGCAGGGGGGCACCTGATGCAGCATGGAAAAGTTGACCTGTGCATCACCGGAACAGACCGCACGGCCTTCAACGGCGATGTATGCAACAAGGTGGGCACCTATCTCAAAGCGCTGGCGGCGGCAGACAACAGTGTGCCGTTTTATGTTGCCTTACCGGGCCCAACCATCGACTGGGAGATGGCTGATGGCGTTGCGGGAATCCCGATTGAAGAACGCGATGCCGCGGAAGTCACGACCGTCAGCGGCCGCCTGGAGAATGGCGAAATCGCCTCAGTTCAGATTGCGCCGGATGGCGTTTCCGCTCGTAACCTGGCCTTCGATGTCACGCCTGCGAGGTTGGTGACCGGACTGGTTACTGAGCGGGGTGTATGCAATGCCAGCGAGCAGGGCCTGAAATCGCTGTACCCCGAACAGGAGCAATAGGTCGTGCCTGGTGAACGGAGACAGCAACTGATCGATACCGCCCTTGCAATGAATCGCAGCGGCATCAACCAGGGTACTTCAGGCAACCTGAGTGTACGGTCCGGAACGGGCATGCTGATAACGCCGTCGGGCATACCCTATCGTGCACTGGCCCTGGAGGACATCGTTTACGTGGATGATTCGGGTCAGCCGGACGGAGCCCGCCAGCCTTCCAGCGAATGGCGTATTCACCATGATATTTACCGCCAGCGCAAGGATGCCGAAGCGATCCTGCATGCCCACCCCACCGAATGCGTGGCCCTGGCTTGCATGAACCGTGCGATTCCGCCTTTCCACTACATGGTGGCGGTTGCCGGCGGTAAAAATATTCGCTGTGCTCCCTACGCTACCTTTGGCTCGCAGCAGCTGTCCGATCACGTCCTGCAAGCACTGCAAGACCGAAAAGCCTGCTTGATGGCCAACCATGGCCTGGTGTGCCTGGCGGGTGGACTGGAGCAGGCATTGTCACTGGCCATTGAAATAGAGCAACTGGCCAGGGCTTATCTGCGCTGCCTGGCGGTGTCTGACCCGGTATTACTGGATGATGCGGAAATGGATCGCGTGCTGCTGAAATTCAAAAGCTATGGACTACAAGACTAGCTGGCGCCGCCGAGGAACTTGCGTCTCGCCCGCTGGCTGAGCCGTGTCAGGATTTCATAATTGATGGTGCCGGCCCGTTCGGCAACTTCTTCCAGGCTGATGTCCTCGCCGATCAGGTCTACCATGCATCCCGGTTGAACATGCTGCGCCGGGACGCCGGTGACGTCCAGCGTGATCATGTCCATCGAAACCCGGCCGACCACCGGAACACGATGTCCGCCAACCGAGGCAATCCCTCGGTTGCCGAGCGACCAGGGGTATCCATCAGCATAACCGGTGCCCACGGTGGCGATTACCCGCCGACTGTCGGCCTGGTGGGTCGCTCCGTATCCGACGGTCGTACCGGCGCTGATTTCCCTGAGTTGCAGGATACGGCTCTGCACCCGCAGCACCGACTGCAGCGGCGGCATGTCATCCAGGTAGGGGTTACCGCCAAACAGCGCGATGCCAACGCGGGCCATGTCGCCCGAAAAAGGTTCACCAAGCAATCCACCGGCGGAGTTGCCCACGCTGGTGGGCGCCGCCGGCAATAGCTGCCGCAGTCGGTTGAACTGTTCCAATTGCTGCCGGGTTTTGTCGGTAGAGCTGTCATCCGCGCAGGCGAAATGGGTCATCACGTAGCGCGTATCGAGCCATGGCAGGTCCTCCGGGTGTTGCAGGAGAGTTTGCAATTCGGGTTCACCCAGGCCCAGCCGGGTCATGCCGGTGTCGATGTGGATGATGGCGGGCAGGGGATGACCCTGCTCGCGGGCCTGCACGGCCCAAAGCCGGCAATGGGTCGGTGAGATCAAAACCGGCACCAGGTTGTTATCACAAAAGGCCTGCAGGCTTAGTTCGGTGACTCCTTCGAAGACATAAATTTCGGCGTCACAGAGCAGTTCTCGCAGCGAGATCGCTTCGCGGAACGTGGCAGTGAAGAACTGAGTGCAGCCGGCGTGCCAGAGTGCAGGCGCGATCCGCTGGATGCCCAGGCCGTAGGCGTCCGCCTTGACCACGGCAGCGCACGAAGCCGGATGCAGCCGGTCGCGGCAAAAGCGGAAATTTGCCTCGAGCGCATCGAGGTCGACAGTGATGAGTGTGCTCAAGCAGAGGTTCCCTTTTCAGACACTCATGACCGCTTTTATTTCAAGGAAGTCCTCGAGGCCGAGTAAACCCCATTCGCGACCATTCCCCGACATCTTGTAGCCGCCAAAAGGGGCCTGCACATCGGTGGGGGCTCCATTGAGGTGGACCATGCCGGTTCGCAAGCGGCGCGCGACCTGCATGGCCTCGTCTTCGCTGCCGCCCCAGACATAACCGGACAGGCCATACGGTGAGTCATTGGCGATCTCGACAGCCTCGTCGATGGTGCGGTAAGGAATCATACACAGCACCGGTCCGAAAATTTCCTCGCGCGCAATGGTCATTTGATTGTTGACGTCCCGGAACACGGTGGGCCTGACGTAATATCCGGTTTCCAATCCCTCGGGCTTGCCCGGGCCGCCAGCCGCGAGGGTGGCGCCCTCGGCGATACCGGTCTCGATCAGGCCCTGAATCCTGCTGTACTGGGCTGCGCTGACCACGGGTCCGATATCGGTCTCCGGATCATTCGGATCGCCGGGCCGGGTGTTGTTTGCCTCTTCTGCGGCGATTCTGACTGCGTCGTCGTACAGGCTGTCGGGAACCAGCATCCGGCTGGGCGCGTTGCAGGATTGTCCACTGTTGTGGAACATGCTGTGCACACTGTCTGTGATGGCTTCTCTCAATGGCGCGGTTTCAAGAATGATGTTGGCCGACTTACCGCCAAGCTCCTGTGTGACCCGCTTGACCGTATCAGCGGCGGCCCTGGCGACCAGCACGCCGGCCCGGGTCGATCCTGTGAACGACATCATGTCGATTCCTTCGTGTTCGGACATTGCAGCGCCAACACCCGGGCCGTCG
>JAOUCS010000050.1 GCA_029859645.1 Lysobacterales bacterium
TCATTGCGCTGTTGCATGAGGTCTACTGCGAGGCCTGAGCTATTTTCCGATACAAAAACTCGAAAAAATTTCTCCCAAAAGATCATCCGGCAGCATTTCGCCAGTGATTTCTCCCAGCGCCTGCTGCGCCAGGCGTAATTCTTCGGCCAGCAACTCGCCGGCCGCCAGGGATTGCATAACGGTGAAACCCTGTTCGATATGTCCCGCTGTCCGCTTGAGCGCATCAATATGACGTTGCCTGGCTGAAAAACTCCCCTCAACCTGGTCATTGGCCCCGATTGACTCTCGAATCCGGGCGCGCAGCAGATCCAGGCCCTGCCCCGTTTTCGCTGAAATCCAGACCACCTCATCCCGATTCTCAAGCACCCGCCCGGCTGATGTCACCAAATCAGCCTTGTTGGCAACGGTGATCGATTTGACACCCGTTGGAATTTCTTCTGCCAGTTGTGGGTCAAAACTCTCTTTTGTGCCATCCAGGACCATCAGTACGAGATCGGCTGATTCAAGCGCCCGTCGGGCTCGACGCACGCCTTCGGCTTCGATCCTGTCGTTGGTTTCGCGGATGCCGGCCGTATCAGCCAGGTGAACCGGAATGCCGTCGAGGTCAATCTGTTCCCTGAGCACGTCCCGGGTGGTTCCGGGAATGTCTGTGACAATCGCGCTTTCCTGCCCGGAAAGTGCGTTCAACAGGCTCGATTTGCCGGCGTTAGGCCGGCCAATGATGGCCAGCACGATGCCATCCCGGAGTAGCCGGCCCTGCCGGGCGTCGGCCAGCAGGCTTGCCAGGTGCTCACCTGCTTTCATCACGCGGTCCAACACGTCGCTTTCAGCCAGGAAATCGATCTCCTCGTCGGGAAAATCGATGGCCGCTTCGACAAATACGCGAATCGCTGTGAGTTCTTCCTGCAATTCACCCACCCGTGATGAGAACATACCCTGCAAACTGCGTTGGGCCGCACGGGCAGCGGCATCTGAACCCGATTCGATCAGGTCTGCTATGGCTTCCGCCTGTACCAGGTCCAGCTTGTCGTTGAGAAAGGCCCTTTCGGAAAATTCCCCGGGCCGGGCCAGGCGGGCGCCCAGTTCCTGCACTCGCTGAACCACCCGGTGCAGGATGAACGCGCCACCATGCCCCTGAAGTTCCAGCACGTGCTCGCCGGTAAAAGAATCAGGTGCGGGAAAGTAAAGAGCAATACCCGTATCGATGATGGTTCCATGGGCATCGGTAAAATCCGCCAGCGTCGCGTACCTGGCGCGCGGCAACGAACCAAGGATTGCTTCGGAAATTCGAGGAACATCCTGGCCAGATACCCGAACGATACCCAGGCCCCCTGCCCCCGGGGGCGTGGCGATTGCACAAATAGTGTCAGCGCCTGGCCTCATTTTCGAAAAACCCGGACGCCGTCAGTCGGCAGCAGCGATTTTGCGGGTGATGTAGTACTGCTGGGCCAGTGACAGGCCGGCATTGGTCGCCCAGTAGAGCACCAGCCCCGCCGGAAAAAAGGCGAACATGATCGAAAAAACGACCGGCATCATGGTCATCATTTTCTGCTGCAGCGGATCCATTCCCACCATTGGCGTCAACCGCTGGGTGGCGAACATGAACACCGCATTCAACAATGGCAGGATGAAGTAGGGGTCTCTGACTGACAGGTTATCTATCCACAGGATAAAAGGCGCCTGCCGCAGCTCAACGGATTCCAGCAACACCCAATAGAGCGCGATAAAAATCGGGATCTGTACCAGGATGGGTAGACAACCCCCAAGCGGATTGACCTTCTCCTTCTTGTACATCTCCATCATCGCCTGGCTCATTCGCTGGCGGTCATCACCGTAGCGTTCCTTGAGCTGTTCGATCCTGGGTTGCAGCTTGCGCATCCGCGCGGTAGAGCGATATTGCGCTTCGGTCAGCTTGAAGAAGGCAGCCTTGATCAGGATAGTCAGGATAACGATAGACCAACCCCAGTTACCCACGACGTTGTGAATCTTGTCCAGCAGCCAGAAAAGTGGCTTGGAGAAAACCGTGAAAATTCCGTAATTTACCGTGTATTCGAGACCGGGAGCAATCTCGGGAAGGTTGTCCTGCAGCTTTGGCCCGAGATAGAGGCGGCTGGAAAACTGCGTGCTTTCCCCGCTCGGCACCACCTTGGCCGGAGACACGCTCCGGGCGACATATCTCGGCCAGCCGTTGCCCGTGATCGCCTGGGTGGAATAGTTTGCTTCTTCTTCGGCTGGCGGAATCCAGGCAGCAAAGAAATAATGCTGGATCATCGACAGCCAGCCGCCCTGCGTCGTCTTCTTGTAAGGCTCTTCGGCGACATCATCGAAATCTACTTTCTCGAACTTGTCTTCGGGGTTGTAAAAACCGATGCCAACAAAGCTGTAGCGGGACGGGTTGGTAAAACTCCCTGACTCTTCATCGCCGGGAATGAGCCTTTGCAGTTGCTCATAGCGGCTCCCAGCCCAGTCGGATGCGCTGTTATTGTTTACCGAATGAAGGACTTCAATTTCATAGGAACCACGCCGGAATACATACGTTTTGGTTACTTCCACGCCGTCTTCGGAGACCCATGTCAGGGGTATCAGAAGCTCATCGGCGTCACTCGACAATGTGTGTTCCATCCTGCCTGAGCGATACGGTGTGGTGTGATTCGGTGCCTTCTGGTGAGAAAGCAAACCTGACTGGGCGATGAACATGCTGTTTCCCGACGGGGTCAACAGCCTGACCTTATTGCCAGGTTCCTTTAATTTGACCGGGTAGTCCAGCAACAGGGCTGAGACCAGGGTGCCGCCCACCAGGTCAATTTCAACATCAAGCACATCGGTTGTGACTGAAATCACCTGGCTGGGCGCTTGCATGCCCTGCGAACCGGATTCACTACCCTGCGCCGGCCTGTCCTGTTGAACATCGACAGGAGCAGGTAAGTCTGCAGCGCTCGACGTGCCGTCCTGTGGAAGCCCGGGCACAGCGGGTGTGTCGGACTGGGACGCTGACTGCGCGGTGGGCTGGGATGTCGGAGCCTGGGGCGCCGGGCCGTAATCTTTCTGCCATTGCACCCAAATCATGTAGCCCAGGAACACCAGTCCGATGATCAGTACCGGTCTTAGATTTCCCATCTTTTCCTATCCTTCAAGCCGGCTTTCCAGCCGAGACCAATGGCTCTGAAGAGAGCGGGAGAGTACCTGGTTACTCAACGTTGCCGCTTCAAGACGAGGCAGTACCACGATGTCCATTGGAGTATCCCGGTCTGAAAAATAGCGCCTGAAGCTTTCTCTGATCACCCTTTTGATCCTATTCCTGCCCACAGCCTTTTTGTCAATTTGCGTTGAAACGGCCATTCCAAGGCGGGGTTCGGACTGTTCTCCAAGCCTCGCGAAAACTTTGAAGCAGGCATCTGAAGATACCAGGGGTTTCCTGAAAACCCTTTTAAATTCAAGGGGCTTAGTTAGTTTCTGCTTGCGGGTAAATACCGCCCGTGACATGGCTGATTGCCTACAGCGGCCTGTTGTTTATGATGCGCTGAACGTCTATCCGTTGTTACGCAGAAAGACGCTTCCGGCCCTTGGCGCGACGGGCTTTTATGATAGCCTGCCCTGCTCGGGTGGACATTCTGGCACGAAAACCGTGTCGACGAGCGCGCTTGAGGCGGCTTGGCTGAAAAGTACGCTTCATTTCAGTAATCCTTAAGTTTGTTGGTGTTCCCGGCAACAAATAGCCGACAAAAGAGAGGAATTATAACTTTTCTGGTCAACTCGAACAAGACTCTTATGCGGGCTATTTATTCTGATGGTCAAGTTATCCACAGCGCGTTAGACTTAACGGCTCGGGGTCGCTTAGCTTGCTCAACGGCCAATTATAAAAAATGTTTTATTAATCCCGGAATGCCCCAAACACACTGGCAAACCTGCTTGAATCACCTGGAGCGCGAGCTTCCGGCTGAAGATTTCAATACCTGGATACGTCCCTTGCAAATCAAGTCGTCCCGGGGCCGCACCGTATTGCTCGCACCGAATGAATACGTGCGGGATTATATTTCGCTGAATCACCTTGAACGCATCCGGGATATTTTTGAACACCTGGGCGCATCCCGAGACATGGTGATCGTTGAAGTTAACCGTCAAAACGCCGTGGTCAAACCCGAAATCCGGAAATCGGTGCCGCTAAAAAGCATTAATACAGGCCTGGACCACCGCTATCGGTTCAAGAATTTCGTACAGGGAAAATCCAATGAACTGGCTTATGCTGCGGCTCAGCAGGTCGCTAAAAAGCCTGGCTCAGCTTATAACCCCCTGGTCATTTACGGCAGCACCGGTCTGGGTAAAACCCACCTGCTCCACGCGGCAGGTAACCTGCTACACAAGCGAAGCCCAGACTCAAAGGTCATTTATCTCGGTTCAGAGCAATTTGTCAGTGAAATGATCAGCGCTTTGAGGGGCGACCGGATCGAGGCATTCAAACAGCATTATCGAACCGCAGACGCCCTGCTTCTGGACGATGTCCAGTTTTTTGCCGGTAAAGATCGCACCCAAGAAGAATTCTTTCATACTTTCAATGCGTTATTGGATAGCCAGCAGCAAATAATACTGACCTGTGACCGCTATCCCAAAGAAGTAGACGGAATCGAAGCTCGTTTACGCTCCCGGTTTGGCTGGGGCTTGACCGTTTCCATTGAACCGCCGGATTTTGAAACCCGGGTAGCCATCCTGATGAACAAGGCACAGGAAAAAGACTTTTTCCTCGAAGAATCAGTTGCATATCTGGTCGCTCGCCGGGTACGTTCCCATGTTCGTGATCTCGAGGGTGCGCTTAACACCCTGTTCGCCAATGCTCGGTTTACCGGCAGGCCCATTACCGAAAGTTTCGCCCAGGAGGTTCTCCGGGAACTCTTCCATGTGCATGACCGGCTGATAACCATTGAAAACATCCAAAAGGCGGTTGCGGAATATTACAAACTCAGGGTTTCCGATCTACTGTCCCGTCGGCGCCCGCGCACGATTGCTCGTCCGCGGCAGGTAGCTATGGCGCTTTGCAAGGAATTGACCGAGCACAGCCTGCCGGAAATCGGAGACGCTTTTGGCGGCAGGGACCATACCACCGTATTGCATGCCTGTCGTAAAATTGACGAGCTTTGCGATACGGACGGGCGGATACGGGAGGACAAAGCCAAGCTGGTAAGGTCATTGACCGCCTGACCAGTTTCGATGCATAACACTGTGATTAAAAAACACTAAAGGCTGTGGATAAGTAAGGGATAAAATAAGGCGCTAAGTTATCCACAAACTGTAAACAGGAAAACAGTCTTGCTATGCTCCATTACAGGAAGAGCAATTTACTGAATTTTAAAGATAAAAATAGCTTATTGACTTATCCACCAGGCTTATTACTAATACAGTTTATTTAAATATATTTATATAAATAATCATTAACAGGAATGCGGTTATGAAATTCAGCATACAACAGGAAGCCCTGCTTCAGCCTATCAGCCAGGTCGTCGGGGTCGTCGAGCGTCGACAGACTTTGCCAGTACTGGCGAACTTTCTCGTTTCTGCCCAGGGTAATCGACTGTCCATTACCGGCACCGATATGGAAGTGGAGCTGATCGCCGCAGTAAACGCAGACATTCAATCGGAAGGGGAAATCACCGTTCCCGCCAGGAAGCTGGTAGATATCGTTCGAAAGTTACCCGAGGGTGTCAATATCACCGCAGTGCTGGAAGGTGACAAACTGTTGATTTCTTCCGGCCGAGGGCGTTATACGCTGGCCACTTTGCCAGCTACCGAGTTTCCAGCTACCGATCAGGTGGAAACCCTAGAAAACGTTAAAATACAAGAAGTTGAGTTAAAAAAACTTCTTGATAAAACGTCTTTTTCCATGGCCAATCAGGATGTTCGATATTATCTGAATGGACTGCTTTTCGAATTTCATGATGGCTCACTAACCACGGTTGCTACCGATGGCCACCGCCTGGCTGTGTGCGACATGGATAGTAAAATTGGCGTCGCCCAGGACCGCCAGATGATCGTTCCAAGGAAGGGGGTGCTTGAGTTATCCAGAATGCTCTCGGACAGTGATGACCTGGTCGAACTGGCCTTGGGTAAAAATCACATTCGCCTGGTCAAAGGCAACATGATTTTTACGTCAAAGCTGATCGATGGGCGCTTTCCGGATTACCAGGCCGTAATTCCGAAAGGAACGGACAGGCACATCACGTTGGACCGGCAGAGTTTTATGTTGGCCCTGCAACGCGCTTCAATTCTGTCCAATGAAAAATACAAGGGCGTCAGACTGGAAGCTTCGGTTGATTCCGTCAAGATAGTTGCCCATAACCCGCAACACGAGGAAGCCGTTGAGGAGCTTGAAGCAGAACTGAACTTTGATCACGTAGCCATAGGTTTCAACGTCACTTACCTGTTGGATGCCTTGAATGCCATTGAAGGTAACTCGGTAGTGATGGCGCTAAAGGATGCGAATAGCAGTTGTCTGATTTCCAGCGAAGCGGGTGGAAAAGACAAGCATGTGGTGATGCCCCTTAAACTTTAAGTCGGAACAGGCTTAGACTCCAAGTAATTGCAAATAAACAAATTACAGATAAGTAACCTCCGAAATCTTCAACAGGTCGTTATTGAGCCTCATACGGAGCTCAATGTACTATACGGCGGCAATGGTGCAGGCAAAACCAGCGTTCTGGAGTCCATTGTTATACTCTCGCGGGGCCGTTCATTCAGAACAACCCAGGCTTCAGATTTGCTGGGGCCTTTGCAGAAAACGTTCCAGGTTTTCGCCGAAATCTCGGGTAATCATTCCAGAACCTCTCGCATTGGTATTGAACGGTCCGGTAAACACTGGAGAGCACGAAAGGATGGGCAGGATCTTTCACAATTGAGTCAACTGACCCGCGCGCTGCCGGTTATTGTGATGGAACCCAATAGTCATTTGCTTGTGAGTGGCGCACCAGAAGGACGGAGAAGGTTTCTGGATTGGGGTATGTTTCACGTGGAACAAGAGTTTCTCAATATCTGGAGCGGCTTTTCAAAGATACTAAAGCAACGTAACGCCGCGTTAAGAAAAAACCACACTGAAGTGATTGATAGTATTGATGATGTATTTTGTGAATTGGGAAATCGACTGGATCATTTGAGAGCCGTTCATTGTCAGCAAGTGGAAAAAAAGCTGAAGACTCTGTTAAGCGAATTAAGCCCCAGGCTTGAACAGGTGGGCGTTGAATACAATAAGGGTTGGTCAGCGGATAGCCTGGAACAGTCCCTGGCCCTGGGTAGAGAGAAAGATCTTTTTAAGGGTGCGACCGGTTCAGGCCCACATCGCGCGGATTTATCATTTATATACAGAGGTGCGTCCGCTCGAGCGGTCATGAGCAGGGGAGAACAGAAAGTTCTGGCTGCGGCGCTGCTTTTATCACAAGCACAAATTCTCGATGAGCTTGAACAAGCCCCAATTGTTTTACTGGACGATCTGACCTCAGAGTTTGATCGGGAACATTTCAACAACGTGCTGCAGCGAGCGATGCAAATGACTGGCCAGGTTTGGATATCCGGTACCGACGCACCCAGGATGGAACATAACCACAAGTTGTTTCACGTGGAACATGGGGGGGTATCAGAAGTGCTATAATGTGAACTTGAAAAAGAGGGGTTTAAGACCCACATTGTATATTCGGCAAAAAGTTTTTGTCCTGCATAAAGATTCATATTTTCAAAAAGATACAAAACCCGCTGGAGGGTTGCTAAGCGCATGAGTAAGACACAATACGATTCGTCAAATATCAAGGTATTGAAAGGACTTGATGCTGTCAGAAAACGCCCGGGAATGTATATCGGCGACACAGATGACGGGACAGGTCTTCATCACATGGTGTTTGAAGTCGTCGATAATTCCATTGACGAAGCGCTAGCAGGACACTGTGATGCGATCAAGGTCACCATTCATGAAGACGATGCGCTAAGTGTCCAGGACAACGGTCGCGGTATTCCTGTTGATCTGCATGAAGAAGAAGGTGTTTCTGCAGCGGAAGTGATTATGACCGTGCTTCATGCCGGCGGAAAATTTGATGATAACTCGTACAAGGTGTCTGGGGGGCTTCATGGGGTAGGTGTGTCCGTGGTCAACGCCCTGTCGGAATTGCTGGAACTCAGAATAAAACGCGATGGCCATATCTGGCGGCAAACGTATCACATGGGTGTGCCAGAAAGTGATTTGGCGAAAACTGGAAGTAGCGAAGACACCGGCACAAAAATCTACTTCAAACCCAGTCATGAGGTCTTTACTGACGCCGTTTTTCACTATGACATACTCGCCAAGCGATTGAGAGAATTGAGTTTTCTTAATTCAGGAGTGCGAATTGAGTTATTGGATGAACGCAGCGGCAGAACTGATGTTTTTGAATATAAGGGCGGCATCAAGTCTTTCGTTGAACACTTGGGTAAGAACAAGAACCCGTTGCATCAAACGGTCATGCATGTGGCCGACGAGGCCAATGACATTACTGTTGAGGTCGCCATGCAGTGGACTGACGCTTACCAGGAAACGGTGTTCTGTTTCACCAACAACATTCCCCAGAAAGACGGCGGCGCGCACCTGGCGGGTTTTCGCGCAGCTTTGACCCGAACCATCAACAACTACATCGAAGAATCAGGCATCGCAAAGAAAGACAAGGTTTCAACCACGGGTGATGATGCTCGGGAAGGGTTGATTGCGGTGTTGTCAGTCAAGGTGCCAGACCCTAAATTTTCATCGCAGACGAAAGATAAATTGGTTTCGTCTGAGGTAAAACCGGTCGTTGAATCGCTCATCGGCTCTAATCTCCGGGATTTCCTGCTCGAAAATCCGGCAGAGGCAAAAACCATAACAGCCAAGGTTGTAGATGCAGCCCGCGCTCGGGAAGCGGCCCGTAAAGCTCGCGAGATGACCCGTCGCAAAGGCGTGTTGGATATCGCCGGCCTACCCGGTAAGTTAGCGGATTGTCAGGAAAAAGACCCGGCACTGTCAGAAATTTTCCTGGTAGAGGGTGATTCTGCCGGCGGCTCAGCCAAGCAAGGCAGGAACCGCAAATACCAGGCAATTCTGCCTTTAAAGGGTAAGATTCTTAATGTAGAAAAAGCCCGGTTTGACAAGATGTTGCAATCAGCGGAGGTTGGTACGCTGATCACGGCGCTCGGCTGTGGAATAGGGCGGGATGAGTTCGATGTGGATAAACTCCGCTACCATCGAATTATCATCATGACGGATGCCGATGTTGATGGATCACACATTCGCACGTTGCTGCTGACCTTTTTCTATCGCCAGATGCCGGAATTGATTGAGCGTGGTTACATCTATATCGGTCAACCGCCGCTTTACAAGATAAAGCAGGGAAAGCAGGAGCATTATCTCAAGGATGATACTGAACTGAATGATTACCTGATGGCCAGGGCGCTGGACGATGCCAGCCTGATCTTCGACCCTGCCGCGCCACCGCTGAAAGGAGAGGCGCTGGAACAGCTAATGCGGGATTACCTTGCTGTGCGCTTGACCAATGAACGACTGTCGCGTCGCTATGATCCCTTGCTATTAGAGCAACTAATTGATAGTAAAGTTTTTTCTAATGAATGGGACAGCGATCAAAAGGCTGATTGGTGCGAGCGAATCGAACAGCGCATGGCAGCTAAAAGCCCCCCCAGCGTGAGATACGGTCTTAAAGTGACCATGGGTGAGGAGGGAGATGTGCTCACCTTCAGCAAGATGACTCACGGTGTCACGGAAGAAAAAATTATCAAGCCTCATTTCTTCAAAGGTGCGGAGTATCGATTGATTGGGAAGCTTGCCGATACTCTGCACGGTCTCGTTCAGGAAGGGGCAACCGTGGTGCGCGGCAAGTCCAGTCAGGAAATCGTGTCTTTCCAGCAGGCCTATGAGTGGTTGATGAACGAAAGCCGAAAAGGTCGAAGTATCCAGCGCTTCAAGGGTTTGGGTGAAATGAACCCTGAACAACTTTGGGATACCACCGTGAATCCGGAAACGCGCAGGCTATTGCAGGTCACTATCGAGGACGCAGTCGCGGCCGATCAGATTTTCACCACCCTGATGGGTGATGAAGTCGAGCCCCGGCGGGAATTCATCGAGAGCAATGCGCTGGATGTGACCAACCTGGATGTATAAGCGCTAGGCTAAAACAGACAGGTCTGCAATACGGTCAAAAAGCGCTTTTAAATGCGACAGTAACGATAGCCGGTTCAATCTCTGGTCGTCGTCTTTATCCATCACCATGACGGCTTCGAAAAAAGCGTCAACCGGCTCTTTCAGTGTCGCCAGTTGTTTCAGGCTGTCACCGTAATCGCCTTTTTTCAGCAGGCGCTTCACGATATCATCGAGCCTGTTAATTTCTGCGAAAAGAACTCTTTCTTCGTCGAAAACAAATAGTTTTTCGTCTATTTCCTCCGAAACAATTTCGTTTGTTTTTCTAAGAATGTTGCCAATTCTTTTGTTTGCTGCTGCCAGGCTGACCGCTTCGGGCTGCCCCATGAATTTGGCCAGTGCGTTCAAGCGCCGGTCGAGGTCCGGCAGGCTGTCCCAGTCAGAAGCCAGCGCGGCGGAAATCAATTCCGCTCCATGCCCCTGGTCCCGGTAGTAACCACGCAGCCGATCGACGATAAACTCACGGACATCGAGTAAAAGTTCGGGTTTCACTTCCTGTTGTGTCGCCAGTTCGTTCGCCGCCATGGCAAGCAGGCGATCCAGAGGAATCTCCAGTTGGGCTTCGATCAGGATCCGCAGCAGCCCCAGAGCGGATCTTCTCAGGGCGAAGGGGTCTTTGTTTCCACTGGGCCGCAAACCTGCTACGAATATTCCTACCAGTGTGTCAACCCGGTCGGCCAGGCTGACGATTCTGCCTTCCTGTGATCGGGGAATCTGGTCGCCTGCAAACCTGGGCGAATAATGCTCTCCAATGGCACTGGAAACCTCCGCAGGCTCCCCTGAAAAGGCGGCATAATACTGTCCCATGGTCCCCTGGAGCTCCGGAAATTCACCGACCATCAGCGTCATCAGGTCACACTTGGCGAGCAGGGCTGCGCGCGAAGCGTGGCTTGAGCTCGCAGAAATAAAATCGGCTATCTTCGCCGAAAGCTTGAACATTCTTCGCGATTTGTCTCCAACAGTTCCTATATCCTTTTGGAAAACAACCCGATCCAGAAGCGGAATAAGGCTCTCCAGAGACTGCTTCCTGTCCTGCTCCAGGAAAAAGCGCGCGTCGGCCAGTCTAGGTCTGATGACTCGCTCATAACCGGATCTGACGGATTCCGTGTGAGCGCTTTCAATGTTCGAAATTGCAATGAACCGATGAGTCACCCGGCCCGGATTATGGCTATCCATGACCGGAAAGAATTTCTGGTGGTCCTGCATGCTGGCGATCAACGCTTCGTGGGGTACTTCCAGGAACTCCTTTTCGAAAGAACAGCTGACGGCAACCGGCCACTCCACCAGGTTATTTACTTCGTTGAGAAGATCAGGATCAATGTGCACATTGGAGTCTGCCTGTACCAGACTGTTCTGGATACGTGATTTCCGCTGGTCCTGATCTGCGATGACAAAGGCGTCCTGCAGCACTTGTAAATAGGCGCTGCTGTCCGGTATCTCATGAGGTCCTGGTGAATGAACCCGGTGTCCTCGGGTCTGGCGGCCGGCATTTTGCCCAAGTAATCGCCCTTCCAGCAACTGATCCCCATGCAGGACGATCAGCCAGTGCACCGGACGAACGAAACTGAAATCATGATCAGCCCAGCGCATCGGCCTGGGAACCGGCAATTGCTTGATGGCTTGTTCCAGAATCGGGTAAATGAGCTCCGAAAGCGGTTGGCCAGGCTGTTGTATGCGGGTATAAAGCCATTGACCCTTGTCAGTTTCCAGGGTTTCCAGCTCGCTCACGTCTTTGCCAACGGAGCGAGCAAAGCCAAGAGCCGCACCAGTGGGTTTTCCTTCATCATCAAAAGCAGCCTGCAGCGCCGGCCCCCGGCGTTCCTGGTCAAGGTCCGGTTGTGATGGAAAAACACCGGACAAAAGCAACGCCAGACGCCGGGGTGTCGAAAAGGAACGGCTGTTGCCGGCTTCAAACCGGATGTTGTTTTTTTCCAGCCCTGCTTTGACGCTGTTGAACAGCGCGTCCCTGATGGAGTCCAGGGCCTTGGGGGGCAATTCCTCGCAGCCCAGTTCTATCAGCAAGTCCGCGGATTTGGTATCGCTTCGGAGTGCTTCAGTCATTGTGCGCCTCCCCTGAGTAACGGGTTTTCAGTGCGGGGAACCCGAGTGCTTCGCGACTGGCGAAATAGGTTTCCGCCACCTTTCTGGCCAGGTCACGGACACGCAGAATGTAACGCTGGCGCTCCGTTACCGAGATCGCGCGCCGGGCATCGAGCAGGTTGAATGTATGTGACGCTTTCAGTACCTGCTCATAAGCCGGCAGAGGAAGCCCCAGCTCGACCAGCTTCCTCGCCTCAGCCTCGCAGGTGTCAAACCAGCCAAACAGCGCTTCGATATTCGCCTGTTCGAAGTTGTACTTTGATTGTTCCACCTCGTTCTGGTGAAACACTTCACCGTACGTTACCGGATCACCGCCAACATCGGTCCAGATGAGATCGTAGACACTGTCCACGCCTTGCAGATACATTGCCAGCCTCTCTGCACCGTAAGTGATTTCGCCCATGACGGGCTTGCATTCCAGGCCGCCGGCTTGCTGGAAATAGGTAAATTGCGTGACCTCCATGCCGTTGAGCCAGACTTCCCAGCCCAGGCCCCATGCGCCCAGGGTGGGGGATTCCCAATTGTCTTCCACGAACCGTATGTCGTGGACCGCGGGATCGATGCCCACCGCCTTCAAAGAGCCGAGATAAAGCTCCTGGAAGTCTTCAGGCGACGGCTTCATAACCACCTGGTACTGGTAATAGTGCTGCAAGCGGTTCGGATTCTCGCCGTAACGTCCATCGGTGGGCCGGCGGCTTGGTTGCACGTAGGCTGCACGCCAGGGTTCCGGACCAATGGAACGAAGGAATGTGGCCGGGTGGAAAGTACCGGCGCCGACTTCGAGGTCCAGGGGCTGGACCAGTACACAACCCTGCTGAGACCAGTAGGTCTCCAGGGCCTGGATGAATTCCTGAAAAGTCATGATGGGTTTTTGCCTGGCTCCGTCGAGCAGAACTCAAACCGCTTAGTATAGTCCCAGTGAGCCTTTGACAGAAGGCGTTCGTGATTGCGCCAGTCTACAAACCGGAAGCGGTCCGATATTAAGAAGGCTCAGCGCTTTCCACGATAAACACTACACCGTCAACCCCGCAAACCCTGACCCGTGTACCGGCTGGCAGATCGGGGCCCTTTACCCGCCAGGTGGAATCGTCTACCTCGACCTTTCCAACGCCGTTTTCAATCGGATGGTCCAGCGTAAAAACCCGCCCCGTGTACTGCTGGCCCCGTTGATTGAGAAGCGGTTGATCGGAGGAGGGAGGATGGACCTCACGGTATTTTCTCCAGGCCAATACGGCCACGACGGACAATAGACCAAACAACACCAGCTGCGCTTCGACCGGAATATCCGGGAATACCAGCAACAGGAAGCCCACGGCTGCAGCGGAAAATGCCAGCCACAGGAAGAAGAATACGGGAGAAGTGAGTTCAAGGATCAACAACATGCCGGCGAGGATCCACCAATGCCAGAAAACGATATGTGTCAGCCAATCCATCTAGCGGTCTCCCGGCCGGTCTTCGGTTTTAAAAGCCTCACGCGCAACCTCGGTCATTCCGGCCAGGCTGGACAATATACCGGTCGCTTCCATCGGCAGCAGCAGGGTCTTGGTATTCGGGCCGGTCGCAAAAGCACTCAGCGCTTCGACATATTTCTGGGCTACGAAGTAGTTGACGGCCTGAATGTTGCCAGAGGCGATGGCTTCTGAAACCATGGTGGTTGCCTTACCCTCGGCCTCGGCCAGTCGTTCACGGGCTTCGGCGTCCCTGAACGCGGCCTCTTTGCGGCCTTCGGCCTGCAGAATTGCTGCCTGTTTCAAGCCTTCGGCTTCCAGGATTTCAGCCTGGCGGGTGCCTTCGGCCTCCAGTATGGTGGCGCGTTTTTCCCGTTCAGCTTTCATTTGCCGGGCCATGGAATCCACCAGGTCCATGGGTGGGCTGATGTCCTTGATTTCTATGCGCGTAACTTTAACGCCCCAAGGCGTGGTTGCTTCATCTACAACATTCAGCAAGCGGGCGTTGATGTCATCACGCTTGGAAAGGGCATCATCCAGGTCCATTGAGCCCAAAACCGTACGAATGTTGGTCATTGTCAGGTTGAGAATCGCGTGTTCAAGGCGAAATACCTCGTAGGCTGCTTTGGCGGCATCGAGTACCTGGAAAAACACCACACCATCGACGGTCATCACCGCATTGTCCTTGGAAATCACTTCCTGGGAAGGGACGTCCAGCACCCGCTCCATCATGTTGACCTTGTGCCCCACGCGATTCACAAAGGGCATGATGAAATGAAATCCAGGCCTCAATGTGGTGCGGTATTTGCCGAACCGCTCCAGGGTATATTCATAACCCTGGTGCACAATGATCACGGCGGTGCGAACAACGGTGACGCCCAAAGCGGCAGCAATTACCGCCCAGATGAATACGCTGTCAAACATTTTGGCCTCTCCGGTTAGCGACTGATTTCCCTGAACCCCTTGAGCCACTTTGCGGTTACAGGAACTATCTCCCAGTGAAACCTTAACAAAACGCCCCATTGCCGTAATGCGCCAAAAGTCACGGCATGCGAGAATCATCGCCAGTGAGCAGCGGCGCCGGAGAGCCGGACATGAACCGAAAAGACAGGCTTTATCAATCGGAAATCACCGCTCCGGAAGATTTTGTGTTCGACGACCGCGTGGTCAGGGTGTTTCCTGACATGATCAACCGGTCCGTGCCTGGTTACAGCCTGATCGTGCCAATGATCGGGGTGCTGGCGCGGCGTTACGCCCAGGCTGACTCCAGGCTCTATGATCTCGGTTGCTCCCTTGGCGCGGTTTCCCTGGCGATGCAGGCGGCTGTGCATAAGCCCGGTGTTGAAATCGTCGCCGTTGACAGCTCAATGGAAATGATCCGCCAATTACAGCAGAACCTGGCGGAAGACAGCGACGCGGGGGCCGGCGCCATTCTCGCCCGGCAAGGCGACATCCTTGAAACACCGATTGAAAATGCATCGGTGGTCGTGCTGAATTTTACTCTGCAGTTTATCGAGATGGAAAAACGACAGGAACTGATGAACAGGATTGCCACCGGACTGAATCCCGGCGGGATCCTCGTGTTGTCAGAAAAAATTCGCTTTGATAGTGAGCGTGAACAGGAACTCCAGACCCTGTGGCATCACGATTTCAAAAAAACCCAGGGCTACTCGGATCTGGAAATCGCCCGGAAAAGGGATGCCCTGGAGAACGTACTCCGACCGGATAGCGCGGGACAACATATGGATCGATTGAAGACAGCCGGTTTCGGTCAGGTTTACCAGTGGTACCAGGGTTTCAATTTTGTGTCATTGGTGGCGTTCAGGAAAGACGGTGTCAACCTATAGCGCCCTGGCCGATCGCTGGCCGGAAAACGCCTGGTTACAGAACGTTTGTGCGAAAGCGGAGACCCGGCTGCGCGAACACCCGCATGGTGACCTGGCACGCTGGCGAGAGACGCTGCAAGAATTGCCGCGAGTGGATCCCCGGGCGGATCTTGATCAGCCTGCTCCGCGGCTGGGCGAGCTGTGTGCCCGTCCGGATCAGCTGAAGAAAAGCCTGATGGGACTGCATCCCTGGCGAAAAGGGCCCTTGCTGTTGGGCGGGGTGGAAATAGATACGGAATGGCGATCCGACTGGAAGTGGGAGCGCGTGGCACCGCATATTGAGCTGCAGGGACAGCGGGTTCTGGACATTGGTTCGGGTAATGGTTATTTCGGCCTTCGGATGTTGGGCGCCGGAGCCGAACTGGTTATTGGAATCGACCCGACTTTGCTTTTTGTCATGCAGTACCTGGCCTGCAGTCATTTCTCGGGTGATATTGGAAACTATGTCTTGCCGCTGGGCGTGGAAGAGCTGCCGGCGGGGCCAGCCGGGCTGGATACCGTTTTTTCGATGGGCGTTCTTTACCACCGCAAAGACCCGGCGGAACACCTGCTTCACATTCGCTCGCTGTTAAAAGACGGCGGCACCCTGGTGCTGGAAACCCTGGTGCTGCCGAAGGGCAGGGAGGAGAGCCTGCTGACCCCCGAGAACCGCTACGCCCGCATGCGAAATGTCTGGGCCATACCCGGAACAGGGCGCCTGTTGGACTGGGTTGAGGGGGCCGGGTTTACCAAGCCCAGGGTGGTGGATGTCACGCCAACCACCACCCTGGAGCAAAGAGCCACCGACTGGATGACCTTTGAATCCCTGGCAGAGGCGCTGGATCCGTCAGACCCGTCGAGAACGGTTGAAGGATTGCCGGCGCCTGTCCGGGCCATTGTCATAGCCGGCGGTTAACCGTCCGTTTCAAATTCAGAGCAATCCGGGCGATTTCCGCCGCGGCCAGCATGCCGTTCGGTCGCCCTGGTCTTACGCTCTTCTTTCAGCAACAGGAATTGCTCCTGCTGATCCGCTGTGAGAATCGCGAGGACGTCTTCTTCAGCCGCAGCTCTCTGGGCGCAGATCTCGGGGCCCAGCAAGGCCATGGACTGCTCATGCAAAGCTTTTTTCTCTGCCGCGTGTTGCTGCAGAATCACCAGCAATTCAACGGACTGCTCATCTGAGAGATCGAGAGACTCGCTCATACGGGCCAAAACATCCTCCACGCTGGGGCGGGACTGTTTCCAGTCGCGCCCGCCCTGTTGTTTGTCAGCCAGCGCAGAGCCGGCAGCAAGCAGACCAGAGGCGGTCAGAACGAGAACAGCATTTTTCAGAAAGGTATTCATCACTTACTCCTTTTGGTTGTTCAGTGCCAAGTCTGAGATGCAATGTGGAAGTAAATGTGGAGAAAAAAAGAAGTTTTAGGCGATGACTTGAATGCGCTGCCGCTTGCGGTGCAGGATGTGATTAATGAAGACTTTTTTTTCAAAAATACTCGTTGCCCAGGTCATAGCGGTCGTTCTGGCGCTGTTGGTGATTACCATGATTACGCGGATCAGTCTGGACCGGGGAGTCAGGAACTTTCTGAAAGCCCAGGAAGACAGTGTCCTGGAAGTCGCCGCACCGGTTTTGGCGGATGTTTATGCAACTCAAAACAGCTGGAGCGCGGTTCTTGACAACCCGGAGAACTGGCAACGGGTCTGGCGCAGCACGCGGGGACAAGCGGATAGACACCCCGAACGTGGACCGCGGCAGCGGCCGCCGCGGGGCCGAAACGATCGTCCTCCGCCTGAGCCGCGTGGAATATCTGCTGACCTGCAAGTGCTGCGCTGGATGCGTCCCTCTGATCGCGGCATGCTCAGGGAGCGGCTATTTTTACTCGATGCTGAGCTCAGCAGAGTGGCTGGCCCGAAAATCGAATCAGTGGAAGGCCTGGACCTGAAATCCGTCGAGGTAGAAGAGGCGGTGGTGGGCTGGATCGGATTTTCACCGATGGGTAATGTATTGCCGCCCGAAGCAGAACGGTTTTTTCGCGGCCAGATCAGGATTTCCATGATCGCATTGGCAATCGCGCTGTTGGTAGCCACGGCGCTGGCTTTGCTGCTGGCACGCAACCTCAGTCGCCCGGTGAAATCACTGGACAGCACGGTCAGGCGTCTCAGCGAAGGAGACTACGAGGCGAGGGCAACACTTTTTTCTCTGGATGAGACCGGCCGCCTGGCTGAACACATCAACCTGTTGGCGGCGTCACTCGAGCAGAACCGCACAGCCCGGCGTCGATGGATGGCTGATATCGCGCATGAACTGCGAACGCCTGTTGCCATTCTGAAAGGTGAGATCGAGGCGCTTTCAGACGGGGTCAGACAGGCAGATGACCGGTTGACCGCGTCACTGCAGGAGGAAATTGATCAGCTGTCTGCATTGATCGATGACTTGCAGACACTGGCCCTGTCTGATGCCGGCGCATTGAATATCCAGAAGGAGAAGGTCCGCCTGGATATGCTGATACATCAGTGTGCCGAGTCTTATGGCGAACGGATGGCTCAGAAGAACATTGATCTGGTGCTGGCGGTCACCGAGCTGGAGATTTCAGCTGACCCGCAGCGGTTGCGGCAGTTGCTCCTTAATCTGCTCGAAAATTGCAGCCGTTACGTCGATGAGGGCGGCACGGTTACCCTGGATCTGAGCGTAAAACAGGACCGTTGCCAACTGTTGATCGACGACACCGGGCCCGGCCTGAGTGAATCGCAGAGAAAACGGCTCTTTGAACGGTTTTATCGAGTAGATGAAAGTCGCCGCAGGTCCGCTGGCGGCACAGGTCTTGGGTTGTCTATCTGCAGAAACATAGTTGAGGCCCATGGTGGCCGCATTCTTGCTGAGAAAGCGTGCGCAGGCGGGCTAAGAATCCGAATTGATTTACCGATTTGAGAGTTGGCGATGACGGCCCGAGAAAAAAAAATTCTGATTGTCGAGGATGAACCCAAAATTGCCTCACTGCTGGCCGATTACCTGCAGTCGCAGGGCTCATTTCACACCCATGCTGTCCACCGTGGCGATCTGGCCATGGATGCTTTTGGTAAATTTGCCCCAGACCTGGTGCTGCTGGACCTGATGTTGCCGGGTATGGATGGCATTGAAGTCTGTAAGCAGTTACGGGCGGTCAGCGAAGTGCCGATCATCATGGTGACGGCAAGGGTCGAGGAAATCGATCGCCTGCTTGGACTGGAGTTGGGTGCCGATGATTATATCTGTAAGCCGTTTTCACCGAGGGAGGTCGTGGCTCGTGTAAAAGCGGTTCTCAGGCGCTGTGCGCCGGAACACACCGGGGAGCAACGGCTTGCGCTCGTCATAAACGAAGAAAAATTCAGCGCCAGTTTGAATGGGCAGGAGTTACGGCTGACGCCGGTTGAATTTTCATTGCTGAAAACATTGAGCGGTCAGGCCGGTAGGGTATTTTCCCGTAATCAACTGATGAACGGCATGTACCGTGATTACCGGGTAGTCAGCGACCGGGCGGTAGACACGCACGTGAAGAATCTTCGAAGAAAATTGTCAGCGGTACATGGTTCAGATGACCTGATCAAATCCGTCTATGGGCTCGGTTACCGTTTTGAGGGCTGATTTCCTGCACAACGCAGAGCAGGTTAACCGAAGCAAAGACCGCAGCCTGCTCTCATACTGTATTCATCATGCGAAAGAGCCGGCAATTTGCCCTGAGTCTTATTCTGATCCTTGCCTGCGCTTCCGTGGCGCTGGCTGACAGCTTTCGCTGCGGCCGCAAGCTTATCAGGACCGGTGATTCCAGCGGTGAACTCATTCGGCTATGTGGTGAGCCGTACCACAAGGACAGAGGGCGTGCCCGGCTGGACATCGATGGGATCAACAGGAACGTGAGCATCGAGCGCTGGCATTACAAGAAAAGCAGCCGTAGCCTGGAGCATATTATTGTCGTTCACCAGGGAATCGTGCAACAGGTGATCGTAGGCGGTCGGTAATATAATACTACTCAGAACTAAATGCCGTGCGGTGGATCAAACCACTCGAGAGACACGCTTGATAGAACCTCCTCCCATGGAAACTCGGGGCCTGGATCGAGCTTACGAAAAACGCGTCTGGCCGGCTGGTCCGAAGCTACGACGGTTTCGGTATCCAGACTCGCGTGACCGCTGATTTTCGTTAAACAGCTATAGTCCTCTGCCAGTCGATTTAATAGTGAGATCAAGGCTTTAATTTGTGCGGCGGGATAAGGTTCTTTCATGAGCTGGTTACGGGAATCGAACCAGTCCGGAAACCTGCCGGTATTCACAAGCTCGATGCCTATGCTTCGTTCATTATAATTACGGACATGGTGAGCGACCCGGTCCAGTGGGACCCATTGCTCAACATTGCCATTTCGTTCTATGTAGAAGTGTCCAGAGTTGCCGGTTCCGGAATCGGGATAATGAATGTGCTGGCCATATTCCCTCGCGGTAGCGAGATCCGGCAGTTCGGTGCAGTGAATGACAACCAGGTCAATGGCGTCTGTTGGCCGCGAGACCAGGCGGTGGGCATAGGGTAGCAGATTTTCATTTATGAGTTGTGCAGGGTGCAAAGCGAGTACTCAGTGCCGGGTCGAAAGACGAAGTTCACGGTTGAGGCCCGGGACAGGGGCCAGCGGTGTCACCATGGTCGAGATGAACAAAGCTGTCTGCATTGGAAACCGTCAGCGTTTTTGTACCATCATGACAAACCATTAGCTGGCCAGACCGGCGGTCCTGGATTGAATCGGTCTTGCAGCCGACCAGGAACAGGACACACACCAGCAGAAGAATCCAACTCGGCACTTTATCAGCCTTCCTGCAGCAGCTTTCTCAGGTCAATAATGGCCGCATTGGCCCTGGCAATATAGTTGGCCATCACCAGGGAGTGATTGGCAAACAGTCCAAACTGGTCTCCGTTCAGAACCATCGGGCTGCGCAATGGGTTTTGGGTGGATTCAAGTTCCCGGATGATTTGCCTGAAGCTGACCGTCGCATTTTTCTTGCTCAGGACATCCTGGAAATCAACCTCCATGGCATGCAGAAAATGAACCAGGGCCCAGGCGCTGCCCCGGGATTCGTAGAAAATATCGTCAATCTGTGTCCAGGGTGTCTTTACCAGCACGATGTCCGGGCTTTCGGTTGACTGGCGGGCTTCTGTATCACCGGAAAGGTCTGTATTCAAACGAGCCTGGCCCACACTGGCGGATAATCGTTGCGAGAGTGACCCGAGGCGCTTTTCAACGATCGCCAGCCAGTCAACCAGGTTATCGGCGCGGGCGTAAAACTGGGCGTCTGGTGAGTTTGGTGAGGACAGGCGTGTCAGGTATTTTTCCAGTGCCTCGTTGGCCTTGCGGTATCTTCCCTCGGTGTCCGGCGGAAACCAGCGTTCATTGTCGTAGTGAAAGAGAGGGTCCGCCTCCGAAAGGTCAATATCCTCGGTCGACTGGGTCTGGGAGCGGCTGAAATCATTGCGCATGGCTCTGGCCAGGTCACGGACCTGGGTGAGCACCCCAAATTCCCAGTTGGGCACATTGTCCAGGAAAACCCAGGGGGGAAGAATGTCATTCGACATGTACCCGCCACGCTTGTTCAACATGACGTCAACGGTCTCAATCAACGTCGCCGTCGTCGTGTAGCCGGTTACGACCTTGTGATGGTGTTCCTGGGCATGCAACGTCGCGGTTGCCATCGGGTTGAAAGCGGGGGGCTCATGATTCAGGAAAAACATCATCACGAGGCACAGCAATACCAGGCTAGCCGGTATGCTGATCCACAATGCGCGAGCGCGCAGGCTTATCTGCTTGATCATTGTTCAAACATACCAGAAAAGCAGGGGCTTTCGCTGTGCCTTTAGTCAGGAATTACCGGGTAATGGCAGTAAGGAGTCGTAAATCAGAGCCTGCAGGCTGGAAAATTCCTCTGCGTTGGGGCCGATAATCGCCGCAGAGCCGCTTTGTAATTCCACAAGAACCGCTTCAACATCGTCGAATGCCAGTGTCTGGCGGTCCTTAACTTCGGTATCGGGCATGTAAAAAACCGTCACTGGCCCGCTGCCGGTATTCAGGATCATGTGGACGCCTTTACCGTCAGGAGTGGGGCAATACTTGATCACACCCACGATATCTGCAAGCGCGGGACTCGCCTGGATGTCCAGTTCAGCCAGGATGTTCTGGACGTCGGCCGTCGACACCTCATCTGTGCGCGTCAGGAGAGAAACACCGTCGTGACGATAATGATCAACCAGGTAGTCTTCGACTGAGTCCCAGCCCGGGTTCATTTTCCAAACAATGCCAGCGGCGCCCACCGCGACAAAAAGACTGGCGGCCAGCGCGAACTTGAGCAGCCGGCTTCTGCGTGGGCTGGCGGCAGGTTGCTGACTGATCAATAACAGTTCTTCCACCAGTCCTGCAGGCTCGGGCAAGGCTACTGCGCGCTCCAGCTTTTCTTCGAAAAGAGCAGCATCAAGGGCTTCCTGCTCAAATTCAGGGGAAGACTGACAGGCACGACGGAACTCCGGATCCTCGTTTCGAGGATCTGCTCCCAGTAATCGCTTGAACTCAGAAAAGTTCATGGACATTGCCAGTTACTCCATCTTTACGCAGTTGAGACTTAAGCTGTTCACGGGCTCTGAACAACTGGGTCATAACGGCGCTTTTGCTGACATCCAGTGCCTCGGATATCTCCTGGCAGCTGTAACCGAGCACCACCTGCATCAACAGGGGTTCCCGGTATTTGGGCGCCAATTTCATGATGCCCTGGCGCAACAGCC
>JAOUCS010000010.1 GCA_029859645.1 Lysobacterales bacterium
AATCCAACGGTCTTCCAGGGAATCCAACCGTTTTATGAACGCTTTGATGCGGCCGGCATCTGCCAGGCCCAGGTCTGTGAGATCAATGCTGGAGAGCTCCGCAACGATATCGTCAAAGGATTGCTTCGCCCCGGTTTTCCTGTCCTGTTGCAGCTGGTCAGCCTTTACCGCCTGTTCGACGGCAGCAACGCGCCTGGCGCACTGCTCCAGGTTGTTTTCGATTTCTTCCGAAAGTTCACGACTCGCGAAGGCCTTCAGCTCAGCCCATCGGTATTCCAGTACCTGGAAACGTGCTTTGTACTCGGGAGAGTCTGCTGCAGCACTCAGCTGGCGGGCGTCTTCGGACAATTGCGAGAGGCTTGATTGACGTTCCGACTCGGCCCGTTCCTTTTCGTGGATGCGGTCGAGCCGTTCCTTGCACAAGCGGTAAACCGACTTGTCCTTGTGTCGGGTCTGTGACATGAGTTCGCGAAGCGCTTCCGGGGCCTCGACTCCACGGGCTGCGGCAATTCGCACCTTCGCCAGCGGATGGTTGATGGCCGCATCGATCCTGGTTTCCATGTCGTTGACCTGATTCAGTGCCGCACTGACCAATTCCGGGTCTTCGGTAAGCTCGGCTACCAGGATCAAAGTCGCGTTATCTTTCAGCGCGGACAATTGCTCCGGATCCGGCAGCACTACGCCAAGCAATTGTGTCCGGGCCTGTTCCTGCAACGGAGATGACAACTCCCCGGCAAATGTTTCCAGGCTTTTTCTGTCAGTGATTTTTGCGAGCGCAGCTGAGCGGACCTCGGGGTCCGGATCATCCTGAACCAGGTTCAGCAGTATCGCCTGGTCATCGATGGCATCGATCGCCGTTTTTCTAACCTCGGGATCACGGTGTTGCCATGAGGGCTTATTGAAAGAGTCGAAAAGGGTCATTCCCCGTTTTCCTGGCCGTCCAGCAGAATTGGTTTGAATTCTACTATGACCCCGACCGGCAGGGATAAGATTTTGATCAATTGATTCGTTGAACTCTGTTGGGTTTGCGATGTAGCCTGATGGTCCAAATTGGAGTAGTTGAGAAGGAAACAAGGAGCTTTCCGATCATGACGGCAATCTATGAGTATCCTCACGTGGTCACTGCCGAAGATATCGATGAACTGGGTCATGCCGGCAATTACCATTATGTGAAATGGACCCAACATGCGGCAATTGCCCATTCCGCCGCCAATGGCTGGCCTACGCAACGGTATTTTGATCTCGGCGCAGGATGGGTGGTCCGGTCACATAAAATTCTTTTTCTCAAGCCGGCATTCGAAGGGGATGAATTGATTATCAAAACCTGGGTGGCCAGCGCGCGATCTGCCAGCTCGGTCAGAAAATATGAAATTGGAAAACCCGGCGGCGAGATTCTGGCGAAGGCGGAGACCGAGTGGGCATTTGTCAATTACTCGAAACAGAGGCCAACCCGGATTCCGGAAGAATTAACGGAGTGTTTCGAAATTTCAGAGGGTCCCTGACAGGCAGAATTCGTATTTTGGTCTATTCTTCTAAGATATCACCGACTAAAAAGAATCTGACTGAGGAGAGCGATTCGTGAAGAGGCGAGAATTCTGTCGTACCACCCTGGCTGCCAGCGTGGCGGCCGCCTATCCATTCATGATGAATGCTGCATTGGCGCAAACCAGCGTAGCTGCAGTGTCGCTTGACGGCGGCGAAATTGAGCTCGAAAAAGCGGCTATCCGGGAATTTGCACAGCAGCTGAATGGCCCCCTGCTGATGCCCGGGGACGATCAATATGACTACGCACGCCGGGTCTGGAACGGCATGCATGACCGGCGACCGGCATTGATAGCCCGATGCGCCAATACAGAAGATGTCCGCCAGGCAGTGGCATTCGCTGCGGATCGCCAGTTGTTGCTGTCGGTGCGCGGTGGCGGCCACAGTTGGCCGGGCAAATCCGTCTGCGATGGAGGGCTGATGCTCGACCTGGCCACGATGAACACGGTGACTGCGGATCCGGCGACGCGACGCGCATATGCCCAGGGCGGCGCGCTGCTTAATGGCCTGGACACTGCGGCATTGCAGCATGGACTGGTCACCACTGCGGGCGTCGTTTCACATACGGGGGTAGGCGGTTTCACGCTGGGGGGCGGATTTGGGCGACTCAACCGCAAGTATGGCCTGACCATTGATAATCTGGTCTCTGCCGAGTTGGTCACCGCCGACGGGGAGCTCAGAACCGTTAGCGCAGAACAAAACGAAGACCTGTTCTGGGCGATCCGTGGCGGAGGAGGCAATTTCGGAGTGGCAACAAAGTTCGAATACCAGTTGCACCCCTTCGATCGTAATGTGTTGTCCGGAATGATCCTCTGGTCGATTGACCAGGCGCGCGAAGTGCTCGATTTTTATGGTGAATGGTACGCGGGGCTGTCCGACGACTTATACATTGGACCTGCGATGTTTACCATGCCCGATGGTACGTCCGTCATAGCGATGGAAGTGGTCTATGCCGGCGATCCTGCCGCGGGAGAGAAGGAACTGGCGCCTTTAAGAAAAATCGGCAGGCCGATGGACGACAGTGTAAAAATCCAGGACTACATGGTCATGCAGACCCAGGAAGACGGTACCTGGGGGCATGGGGTCAGGTCGTACGCCAAGAACGGGATGGTCAAGGAGATAACGCCCGCCTTGATCGACGCGCTGATTGAGTCCTTCGTTCCGGATCCCCGTTTCGCGTTCTTCACGCACACCTCGGGTGGCGCAGTCGGCCGGGTGGACGAGTTGGCCACCGCGTTTCCGCACCGGAATGCTGAAACCATGATTGCCGTCATCGGCGGCTGGATGGACCCGGCCCAGGACGACGAATCAATGGCCATTGCACGAGCCTGGTTCAAGCAGTTGCAGCCTTTTGTCGGCGGTTACTACGATAATATCGATTTCGATGGCGCCAATTCGAAGGGCAGGAATTATGGGCCGGCTTATGATCGCCTGTCAGTTATCAAGGCCCAATATGATCCCGGTAACCTGTTCCGGCTCAACCGGAATATTAAGCCTGCTGTTTAAGCGCTATCGCCTGAATTAGCTACATTGTTGGTAATTGTTAGGGCAAAATGAACCCTGCTGATGTGGGGTTGCACCGTGTGAAAGTCGTCCGAATTCCTGTTGTTGTACTGTGCCTGTTGCTGGCTGGCTGCGCCTCGGTCGTACGCAATCCGGTGCCCGAGGCCGACCACCGGTCCGTCACCGTGCTGGATAATCCGGACGTCAGGCAGTGGGGAGACGGCAGCGGATCAACGCCTTTGTCAGCGATCAAGGACCAGGCTGAATGGGAAAAAAAGTTCGGTGGCGTCATGCACACGGAGCATAATTACCTGGTCATTTCAGGTGGCGGTCCCCGAGGTGCTTACGGCGCCGGAGTGCTCACGGCCTGGACCAAGTTGGGGACGCGTCCCGAATTCACCATCGTGACCGGAGTGAGTACCGGTGCGTTAACCGCACCCTTTGCTTTCCTGGGCAGCAAGTATGATGAACAACTTAAAACGGTCTACACGACTCTGGATACGCGCCAGATTATCAATACGAGAAACTTTTTTGCGATACTCGGTGGCGATTCTGTCGTTGATACATCTCCCCTCAAAAATCTGATCGAAAAGCTGATCGATGATGAACTGATCAGCGATCTTGCGCGTGAATATCGTCGGGGTCGGGCGCTGATCGTGGGCACAACCAACCTGGACGCCGGGCGTCCGGTAGTATGGAACCTGACACGCATGGCGGCGAGCGACCATCCCGAGGCGGCAAAACTGATCCGTCAGGTCCTGCTGGCCTCCGCCTCCATCCCGGGGGCTTTTCCACCGGTTTACATCGAAGTGGAATCCCCAGACGGCACCAAATACGATGAAATGCACGTGGATGGTGGCGTTTCGTCCCAGATGTTCTTCTACCCGGTGAGAATGGATTTCCAGGAAGTGATGGAGATACTGGACGTACGAGGCACCCCAACGATTTACATTATCAGGAACGCTTTTTTGCATCCTGAGTACAAGACTATTTCACCACGCCTGTTGCCAATAGCAGGCCGCACGATTGACTCGCTGATTCGCACCCAGGGCCTCGGAGATTTCTTTCGGATCGCTACCCTGGCCGAACGTGACGGACTGGACCTGAACGTCACGTGGATCCCGGAAGGTACGAATGAGCAATTGGAAGTCACACCGACCGAAGAATTCGATCCCCGGTACATGAAGGCACTGTTTGAATACGGTCATCAGCGTACGCTGAATGGTGAAACGTGGTCAGATTTTTTCCAGTTGCTCAAAGGGGAAGAAAAATAAGGCGGCTCAGCCCCAGCGGCGGTGGATCCACAGCCACTGCTCGGGATACTCGCGCACCCAGTCTTCGATGATGCGGTTGACCAGCTCGGTGGTGCCCCTGACGTCCACGTCGCCCTTTTCATCGCGCGGCAGTTCCAGTTCATCAGTGATTTCCAGGCGGAAGCGACCGTCGGGCAATCGTACGGTGCGCGCCCCGTGGACCGGGCAATCATAGCGCCGGGCTAGCTTGGCCAACAAGGGATTCGCCGGTGCGTCTTTGCCGAAGAAGGGCACCATGATGCCGCGGCGGAATTTCTGGTCGACCAGCAGGCCGACGTGATCACCGCGCTGGAGTGCGCTCATCAGCTGGAATGAGGCGCCTTCGCCGGATGCGACCAGGTTTTCGCTGACCACATTGCGCGCCTGCGCCACACGTTTCGCGGCATACTTGTTGTTGGGTTGTCGGAACATGGACAGTAGCTTCAGGCCAAACTTGTTCGCCACCAGCGGCAGTAGTTCAAAATTGGCCAGGTGCCCGGTAAACAGGATGGCCGGCAGTCCGTCATTGCGCAGCTTCACGTATTGGTCAGCGTTCTTGATTTCGATCCGGTCTGAATCCTCTCTTTCGACCGAAAGATCGAAAACCTGGTCCAGGTAACCGTATTCGAGCATGGTCCTGGCCATCTGCGCCCAGCTGTCGTTCGCTATTTTTTCCCGTTCTTCAAGCCTCTTTTCAGGAAAGGCAATGGCCAGATTGTCCATGGCTATCTGGTGACGTTTCAGCCTGGGCCCCAGCCAGCGCGCGAAGCTCTCAAAAAAACGGCTGGCGGTTTCAAAGGGTACCAGCCGCAATAGTTTCAGAAAAACAAAGATGAACTGGGCGGAAGTCCACTTGACGATGTTGTCGATGGGTTGCAGAAGACGGTATCGCCAGGGTACGGGCATATAGAGTCCTTTGTAGTCTCTCTGACGGTTTTCGGGGAGCCGGGAATATCTTATCATTGCCCTGCCAGGCATGCATTGCCCGGGACTAGCGCGTATCGGGAGACAAAGACATGTCGGAAATGAAGCCGTTCTTCAAGCAGGTACAGTCCCACTACGACCTGTCTGATGAATTTTTTGAACTTTTCCTTGATCCCACCCGTACTTACAGTTGCGCCTATTTTGAAGACCCGCAGGCAACCCTGGAGCAGGCGCAGATGGCAAAAATTGATCTGTCGCTGGGCAAATGCAAATTATTGCCGGGAATGAAGCTTCTCGACATCGGGTGCGGCTGGGGAGCAACGGCGATTCGCGCAGCTGAAAAGTACCAGGCCAATGTCATTGGCCTGACACTCAGTGAAAACCAGTATCAGTACTGCACCCGGCGCGCGGGCGAACTGGCTGGGCCGGAAACTGCAGAGTTCCGTCTGCAGGGCTGGGAAGACTTCAATGAGCCGGTGGACCGGATTGTCAGCATCGGCGCCTTCGAGCACTTCAGAAACAGCCGCCACGAAGCGTTTTTTCAGCGCTGCAGGGAAATTCTACCCGCAGATGGCGTTATGATGTTGCATTCCATTGTCACTACTTCCCTGGCGGACCTCCGGGACCAGGGCATCCCGTATACGCAGGAAGACGTCCGGTTCGCTAAATTCATTCGTGACGAGATTTTCCCCGGGGGCCAGCTGTGCGCGCCGGACCGCATCCGGTCTTTCGCCGAGCGCAGTGGTTTCGAGGTTTACCATGAGCAGTCATTGAGACTGCACTACGCGAGGACGCTGGACCTCTGGGCGGAGAGTCTCGCCGCCGCCAGGGAACGGGCGATCGCACTCACATCGGAAACCGTCTTCGACCGTTACCAGAAATACCTTACGGGTTGTGCCGAGCAGTTTCGCAAGGGGCTGATTGACGTCATGCAGTTCTGCATGCGCTAGCGGGTGCGGAAAACGACGTCCCAGAAATAGTTCGATACGCCATAGCCCTTATTGGAATCTCGAAAGTGGTGATCCAGGTGGGATTTCCACAGGTTCCTGGCCCATTTCACCTTGGGGTGCCTGAAGTGATGGATGCTGTAATGCGTCAGGTCATAGGCCAGGTATCCAGCAGCAAAGCCGGCTGAGTAAGCCCAGACCCAATCGCCGAACACCGGCCAGGACAGCAGGAACAGCAAGGCACCAACAGAAAGGCTCAGGGCGATGGGCATGACCAGCCTTTTCTTGTCATTCGGGTACTGGTGGTGAACGCCGTGAAACAGGAAGCTTACCCGTTTCTGGAAATCACTTTTGGGCGTGAAATGAAAAACCCAGCGGTGAAAGCAGTATTCAAAAAACGTCCAGACAAAAAGACCCAGCAGAAACAATGCGATATAGGTTCTCAGCGGGATATTGATGGAAAAACTTTGCCAGCTTGCGAGCAGGATCACCGGTAAATAAACCGCTAGCACCGTTACCGGCGTAATTTTACTCAGGCGCTCCAGAATGGGATTGTCGAATAGCCGCACGTGGCCCTTTTGGGGCGCCATGTGTTCGGGAATTCTGTCTGCGCGGGTCGTCTTCATCGTTCTGCTCTTGCTCTTAATGGCTGATGACAATTACCCATTATCGTCGATTTTGACTGTCACAGGTCAATAATCCGGATTATATTCGCTGAAATTGTCTGTTTAGCTGGACTATTCAGCGGAAAGGGTGAAGTATTCACCGATGTCTGAAACACTTTCCGCAAGCCTGCCGCTGCAACGTCCCCTGGAAACCCAGCCCCTGAAAATCCTTTGGCCTTATGCCATCGTTCTGGCGGGCCTGCATATGGCCTGCCTGCTGGCCTTTATTCCCTGGTTTTTTACCTGGTCCGGCCTGGTGGTCGCTGTGCTGGGGCACCTGGTCTTCGGAATGCTTGGAATTACGGTCGGCTATCACCGCTTACTGACGCACAAGGGATTCACCTGCCCCAAGTGGCTGGAACATTCGCTGGCGACCATGGGTATGTTCAATTTGCAGGACAGCCCGGCGCGCTGGGTCGCCATTCATCGAGCGCATCATCGAAATTGTGATGAGCAGATGGACCCTCATTCACCGCTGGTCAATTTTTTCTGGGGCCATGTGGGTTGGGTCGTATGCCGCCATGAAAACCTGCACCGGACACTTCGTTACGCAAAGTTCGTGCCGGATCTTTTGCGAGATCCTTTCTACAGGCGTTTTGAGCGCATCGGGGTATGGCTGGCCGTCTACGGCGTGCATGCGCTGGCGATCATTGCCGCTGGTGCGGCATTCGGTTATTTCTTCGGCGGTGCGGATGGTGCGCTTCGCTACGCAGCAAGCTGGGCAGTGTGGGGTGTAGTGGTGCGAACGGTATTCGTGCTCAACGGCACCTGGGGAGTCAATTCACTGGGGCATATGTTCGGTTATCGTAACTACGAGACCGAGGATTCCAGCACCAATAATTGGCTGGTGGCGCTGGTCGCACATGGCGAAGGCTGGCACAACAACCATCATGCTGATCCGAGAGCGGCCTCGCATGGGCATCGCTGGTGGGAATTCGACATGTCCTGGTGGGTTATCAGGACGCTTGAAACGCTGGGTATTGCGAAAAACGTGGTACGGCCAAAGATATGGTCCGAGGCTAAACAGCAACCGCAGTAAGGTCCGCCTTGGCCAGTGATTTCAGGTCAGGGTTTTTTCATACATCCGATAACGCTTGGTGATCTTGCCGCCAAACTTCTCAATGATATTACGCGTAGGCTTGTTGCTCTCGAGAATCCACGACATTTCGACGCGTTTCCCGCCCCTGCCAAGTCCGGGCCCCATCACAGATTCAACCAGCATATAGGCCATGGCAGGGCCAAAGATCGTGTTCTGGTATTTCTTGCGGACACCCATCAGGGGGATTCTGCATGCGCTGGGGAACTTCACTTTCAGCCGCCAGATCAGCTTGGCCCAGCCGAAGGGCAGCAGGCGGCCGTTCAGGTCGGCGATCGCTTCGTTGATGTCCGGAAGCAGCGCAATAAATCCCGCCGGTTCACCATCAATTTCCGCGATTTGCAGAAAATCGTGGGGCACAACCATCAACAGTTCCTTGCCGATGGCGATGAACTCTGCCCGCGAAAATGGCACGGAATTCCAGTTGTCCCGCCAGGCGTCATTGAAGATGTCCCGCATCGTTTCAAAGTCCACTTCCATGTTTTTCCGGTTCAATTCCCGTACTTTGATCCGACCCTGGTAACGGTCCAATACCTCGTCTTTCGAGGCGGGGCTTCGATACGTGTTGATGTCGAGTTCATAGGCCAGCATATCCTGCGCGGGTGTGTAGCCGCATTGCTCAATGGCCGGGCCGTAATATCGGCGAGAATGGGTTGTCATGATGCGCGGTGGCGTATCGAAGCCGTCGACGAGTATGCCAACTTCCTGGTTGATGCCCAGGTTGAAGGGGCCCACCACGTTCTGCATACCGTTTTCCCGCAGCCAGTTTTCTGCGGCGCCAAACAGGGCGGAAAAAACTGCCGCATCATCGGGTGCTTCGATCAGGCCGAAAAAACCGGTTTTGTTTTGATACCGCTCCTGGTGCAACTGATCCACCTGGGCTGAAATCCGGCCAACCGGCTTGCCATCCTGCCAGGCAACCCATGCCTTCCAGGACGCGTGCTCAAAAAAGGGGTGTTTGCTCGAAAGCGCGTCTTTTCTTTCAGACAGTAGCGGCGGAATCCAGTGGGGATCGTCCCTGTAGATGCTCCATGGCACCTTGATGAATGTTTTCAGGGCCTTCTTGCCAGTAACAGCCCTTATTTCAATGTTTTTTTTTGTGGGGCCGCTCATAAAGTGACAATGATCTTTCCAAATACCTGGCGGTTTTCCAGCCTTTCCAGCCCTTTTTCAATATCTTCCATCGGAATCTCAAGATCGATCACCGGGTGGACCTGGCCGCTGGCCAGTTTTTCGAGAGAAGAAGCGATATTTCCCATGTTACACCCGAAACTGCCGATCAGCCGCAACTGGCGCTGAAACAGCTGGAACAGGTTGATCTGTGCCTTGATTCCCGTGGTCGAACCACAGGTGACAAGACGTCCGCCAACTTTCATCGAGAACATGCTGCCTTCCCAGGTATCGACACCCACGTGTTCGAAAACCACGTCCACACCCTGCTTTTTGGTCAGTTTTCGAAGTCTGCCCTCAAAGCGGTCTGTCTGATAATTGATGGCGTGGTCAGCACCGAGGTCAAGAGCTTGCTGCGCTTTCTCGTCATTGCCGACCGTGGTGTAGACGGTGCAGCCGATCGACTTTGCCAACTGGATCGCGGCCGTTCCGATACCACTGCCACCGGCATGGACCAGGATGCTTTCACCCGGCAACAACTTCGCGTTATCGAACAGCATGTGTTCCACGGTGCCGAATGTAATGGGTGTGCAGGCGGCGGCAATCGGGTCCAGTCCCGCCGGGGCGGGCACGAAAAGACGGGCCGGGAAATTCATTTTCTCCTGCGCAAAGCCGTCAATATGGAAGCCAAAAATGCCGTTGACATTCTCACAGAAATTGTCACGACCTTCCAGGCAGGGCTTACAGGTTCCACAGGTATTGGCGCCGTATAAAGCGCCCAGCTGGCCCACTTGCAGATTCGTAACATTCTTACCGACGGCGATGATCTCGCCGGACGCTTCGGCGCCTACCGTGATAGGTAATTCGCGCTTGGCGAAAGCCATACCGCGCCAGCCCCACACATCGATATGATTCAGCGCTACAGCGCATATTCTGACCTGGACTTCATCGTCTCCCGGCGGCGCCGGGTCGTCGACTTCCACGACCCTCAAGTCGCGTTCGGCAAAGTTTCTGAGTGCTCGCATTGTCTGACCTGTAGAGTAATGTTCGTTAACGTTATCAGCGTTGAATCGACAGCCCGGCGGATACGCCACCGTCAATCGGGAGGTAGGCGCCGGTCATGTAGCCTGCCAAAGGGGAGCACAGGTAGCTCACCAGTGCACCGACTTCGTCCGGCAGACCAAACCGGCGCAGGGGAATCTGTTGCTCCACTTTTTCGCGATAATCCGCGTAGGGGGCCATCAGGTCGGTATCGATGTACCCGGGCGAAACATAGTTGGCGGTCACGCCTTTACGCGCCAGCTCAATCGCCAGCGTCCTGATATAACTTTGCATGGCGCCCTTGGTGGCCGCATAAATCGAATTTCCGGAGACACCCAGGTTGGCCGTGATGGATCCGATCGTGATGATTCTGCCTGCCCTGGCCCGCATCAGGGGCCGTGCGGCGCTGCCGGCGAGCCGGGTGAAAGCCCAGAAATTCAACTGGAACAGGGCTTCGCCACGATCCTGGTCGGCCAGGGCCGCCAGCGTGTCATAGGATCCGCCGGCGTTGTAGACCAGCCCGTAAAGTCCGTCAGCCGTCGACAGCGTCTCGGCAAATGTTTTGACTTGCTCGCGTTCGCTCAGATCGACCTGGTAACTGTTGATTTGCTGGCCGGCGTATTGGGACTGCAGGCTTTGCTGGAGTTGTTTCGCCTCCTCCGGGGAAGACCGATAGGAGAACGAGACATTGTAGCCGTCTGCCGCAAGCGCGGTGACGACGGCGCGGCCAATGCCCTTGGAGCCTCCTGCCACGAAAATGGTTTTTCCACTCGCTGAATCGGTCACTTTCCTGCTCCTAGGCCGGTTCGCTGGAGAAAATCAGGCAAACGTTCTGGCCACCAAACCCGAAGGAATTGGACATGACGGAGTTCACCACATGTTCCCGCTTAACGTTGGGCACCACGTCCATCAGGATATTCGGATCCTGTTCATGACAATTGATGGTCGGAGGAATCACCCCGGCCTCGATCGTCAGCAATGAAATTGCAGCCTCGATGGTGCCGGCCGCGCTCAGGGTATGGCCGATCATGGACTTGTTGGAACTGATCGGTGTGCCGTCCAGCGCGTCTCCCAGGGCAGCGGACAGGGCCAGGAACTCCATCTTGTCGTTCTCAGGTGTGCTGGTCCCATGAGCATTGATGTAGTCGATTTCTTCCGGCGCCATGCCCGCGTCGGCCATGGAGCGCGTAATCGTGTCGATGATGGCCGAGCCGTCAGGCTTGGAGCGCGTGCGGTGGAACGTGTCGGCGCGCTCGCCCGTGCCCCGCACTACACCGAGAATTTTTGCCCCGCGTGCTTTGGCGGACTCGTGGGATTCCAGCACCAATGTGGCTGAGCCTTCGGCCATCACGAAACCGTCCCGGGTCCTTGAAAAGGGCTTGGACGCACCTTGCGGGTCATCGTTTTGCGTGGACAATGCTGAAAGCAGCGTGAAACGAACCACCATTTCCTCGCAGATTTCGGCATCCGTGCCGATGCAAAGCGCGGCTTCGGTGTCGCCGCGGCGGATCGCCTCCACGCCCAGTTGGATTGAGGTCGCGCCGGAAGCGCAAGCGGTCGTCAGGGAAATGGGCAAGCCGCGCGGACCGAATTCAGCGGCCAGGTGTTCGGCTATGCTGCCGAACTGGTACATCCTGTAGTATTCGCGGAAGTCCCCTTTGTTGACATTCTTCAGTATCCGCTCATAGCCTTCGCTGTCGCCGCCATCTGCACGGTTGTAGACATCCATACGCTGACCCCAGTTGGTTTCCGCGGGGTAAACGGCAACGAACATGGAACCCGGAAACGACCCGCGTGAGCCGATGCCCGCCTGTTCGATGGCTTCGACAGCAGATTTTTTAGCCAGCGAAATGGAATGGGCGGGAGGGAAAAACATGCCATCGCCCTGCCAGGGTATGGTGCCTGCGATTTGCGTACGCAGCCCCTCGGTTGGAAAACGGCTGATTTTCGAGATACCGGACTGGCCGGCAATCAGCGCTTTCCAGTTATCTTCCTTGCCTTCTCCCAGCGAAGTGACGATCCCAATGCCCGTTACCACGACAACAGGGCGTCCCATATGATCATTTATCGACTGGCTCATGGCTTAATCCTGACCTCGTAAAGGCACATCGGGTTTGTCTACCAGCGCCAGGCTTTCACCACGCCAATGTCCCCAGTTACTGATAAGCACCTGTTCCGGTTGGCCGGAAAATTCCTGTTCAACACCAGTATCGTCAAATGGATCAAAGAACGCCCCTTTCGAAATAGCCAGGGAAGCCAGGATGACATTGACTGGAAACTGGGCTTCCAGTGTATTACCCAGAACAGTCGTCACGCCGCGCAACACCGGGTCAATTTCCCGGGCAGACAGGCCCTTGAGGAATTCCAGTTCTTCATTAAGCTGGGGCTGCACACCGCAACAGCCTGACAGAACCGGGAGTGGGCCTGACGGAATCCGGTCTGCGATTTGTTCCAGCAAGTCTTCTGCAACTTCTTGTGCCTCACCGGCCTGTCTGTTGCAGCGGCCGGCGACTACCGAGTTAATTCGAGCGTAAGGTTGGGCGCCGCGGGCTTCGGCATGCTCCTTCGATTCGAGCACCAGGAAAGCCCCTGCGCTGCCCATGACCATTCCGCCATCGGTGTCTCTCCGATCCCAGACAGAGCCCTGCTGGCCAGACCAGAGGGCATGGCCAAACTCCCACAGCATGGTCATGTCTGCGCGCTCAGCAATATACGCGCCGCCGACCAGGAACAATTCTCCCTGGCCATGGCGAATTTGACCGACCGCGGTTTCGATGGCGGAAACACCGGCCATTTCTTCGCCCATGAAGGTGCGAGATGAGTCGGTAACCCCATGAACGATGGAGATATTCCCGGCCATCAGGTTGGAGAGTTGTGCCAGGAAAAGGGTGGGACGCAGTTCACTCATCAATGTATTGTTGAGATAGGTGCCCGGGTCTTCCTGGTCGCCCTGCGCCAGCGTTGCCATGATGGCTGAATCGACTTCAAGGTCACGTTCTCCGCCGCCGGCGGCCACGATCATGTTGGTCTGGGCCAGTAAATCCGGATTGTGGGATACGCCTGCATCGTCCAGCGCCAGGCCGGCTGCGTACGTACCAAGATGCTGCCATTTACCCATCTGGCGTTGGTCGCTACGCTTGGGAATCTGGGTCGAGATGTCAAAGTCCACAATGGGATGGACCGGGAAAGGGGCCTGGTTGTCGGTGTCAATTGATGGCGTCGGAGTGTTGCCGGGGGCAAGTTGCTGCCAGTGGGCATCCAGGCCTTCTCCAAGGGAACTGACCAGTCCGATCCCGGTGACCCAAACTTCTGATTGTTCAGTACTCAAGTTGTCACTCTGCCGCAAGGCGGCTTATCTGGCTGAATCGGTCAAGCATATTGCTTTTCAGCGTTTCATTGGGAAATGGCATGATGCGGAACATGATTCTGCTGTCGCAGATCTTCTTTCCGTCAGATGAAATTTCCGCCCTGGTTTTTGCGAAGCCGGAACCGTCATGCTCCAGTTCGGCATTGACCATCAGGACCGCACCCGGTTCAACGAAGGTGCGCATTTTCGCGCCGGTGACATTCGCGAGAAAAGGCATTTTTTCAAATTTCAGACGTGACAACAGCATGAAACCGGAGGCTTGCGCCATCGTTTCAATCAGCAGAACGCCGGGAACCAGCGGTGAGCCGGGAAAGTGTCCCTCAAACACCGGGCTTTCCATGGGGACATCTGCCCTGGCAAGTATGGTCCCCCTGTCCGGGTCCAGCTGCTCGATGTTGTCGATCATCTGGAAGTATTCAAGGAGCATGTGAACCCCTGCTTATGCGTCTTTGGCCGCGATGACTTCGTCAATACGCTCGCAGAGCTTGCTCAAAACGAAATATTCATCGACCAGGGCGTTGTTCTCGTTCAGCTCTTCTGTCCACTGTTCCAGCGGAATTTTGATGCCGAAATGCTTGTCGATGGCGAAAGCGATATCAAGAAAATCCAGGCTGTCGATGCCAAGATCGGTGAACGCGTTTTTTTCCGGGGTAATTTCTTCCAGCGGGATGTCGCTGGTCTCGGAGATGATCTCCGCTACAGCCTCAAAAGTCGTAGTCATGTTTGCTACCTGCAAGTTTAGGGGTATAACCGTCCAATGATATCGTGGCGGAACGATCTAATTCAATGAACAACAAGCAATTTACTGCATAGATAGGGTCATGAATCGGCAAAACGGGTCGGGGCGGTAATCGCCGAAAGGGCCGCAGCAGGCAAAGCTGAATTTCAGGTAGAGGGAATGCGACGGCCGGAAAGCCGGACCTGACCCTCTTGCCGGTGAGAGGGTCGACAATAATGTTCATGAGCAGCGGCGATTGACTAAAAAGCCATGACCGAAAATGATAAGCTGGTCAGCGGGATAAATCACAATAAACCTGCATCTTCCAAACGCGACTCATGAATTCAGATCAACGAATAGTTATTACCGGTATGGGCGCCCTTTCACCCGTCGGACATTCTTGCCAGGAGACTTTTGACGCCCTGGTGGCGGGCCAAAGCGGAATTTCCAGGGTCAGCCTGTTCGATCCGTCGAAGCTGGCCTGCCAGGTGGCCGGTGAAGTGAAAGATTTCGACCCCGGCCTATACATGGACCGGAAAATGGCCCGACGGATTGGCCGCTATGCGCAATTGTCCATTGCGGCCACCCGGGAAGCCCTGGGCCAATCAGGCCTGGACCTCGAAAAAGAAGATCGAAGCCGGATTGCCTGCATGGTTTCTTCCGCTATCGGCGACTTTCCGATGGTCGAGGAACAGATGAATTCGTTCTTCATGGGCAGCCGGCGCGCAATCAGCCCGTTCACGGTTCCACGGGTCAGCACCAGCATGGCAGCGGGAAATATTGCGCTTGAATACGGCCTGACAGGCGTTTCCTACGGAGTTTCATCAGCCTGCGCCACGGGCAGTCATTCCCTGGCTACAGCCATGATGATCCTGAAACTTGGCCTGGCTGACGTTGTGCTGGCTGGTGGTGCGGAATCTGCTGTGTGTGAGACTTTTCTGCAGTCCTACATAGCCATGAGAGCCTTGTCGACCCGCAATGATGAGCCGGAGCGGGCAAGCCGTCCGTTCGATCGGGATCGCGACGGTTTTGTGATTGCCGAGGGCTGTGGCGTGATGGTGCTGGAAACCCTGGAGAAAGCCAGAGACCGGGGAGCGCCCATTCTTGCTGAGCTGGTTGGCGCGGGTATGACCTGTGACGCGTTCCACATCACTTCTGCTCATCCGGACGGCACCGGCGCTGCACAGGCCATGACAGCGGCCTTGAATTCAGCCGGCCTGAAACCGGAGGACGTTGATTATATTAACGCCCATGGCACCTCGACGCCGGTCAATGATCCGATTGAGTCGAACGCAATTAAGGCGGCTTTGGGTGCGCACGCTTACCAGACGCCGATCAGTTCGACCAAGTCGATGACGGGCCATGCCATCGGTGCCGCGGGTGCGCTTGAAGCGATAATTTGCGTGAAGGCCATGGAAGCGGGCATCATCCCACCGACGATCAATCTCGATGACCCGGATCCGGAGTGTGACCTCGACTACGTGCCCCACCAAGCCAGACCGGCGAACCTGGACGTGGTCATGTCCAATTCATTTGCGTTCGGTGGTCAGAATTGCGTACTCATTTTCAGGAAATACGACGGAACATGAAAACCACAGTGCTACTCGTGAATCTTGGTACGCCGGACAGCCCGTCAGTGGCGGATGTCCGCAGTTATCTGCGCCAGTTCCTGAACGACCCCAGGGTGGTGGATTTACCGTGGCTGGTGAGAAAGGTCCTGGTCAACCTGATTATTGTGCCGTTCCGTGCGCCCAAAAGCGCTGAAATCTACCAGAAGCTCTGGACGGAAGCGGGTTCACCGATCATCTTGCATGGCGAAAGGGTCCAGCAACTGCTGCAGGAGCGGTTAGGGTCAGAATACCGCGTAGAACTGGCCATGCGTTATAAAAATCCGGCGATACCCGATGTGCTCGAACGGGTCCGCCAGTCCAATCCGGATCGGATCATCGTGTTGCCGCTTTTCCCTCAGTATGCCTCTGCCAGCACGGGATCCGCTTTACAGGAAGTGATGGATATAGTGCGCAACTGGTGGGTGATTCCGAACGTGGATTTCATCAGCCAGTACTGGGAACATCCGGGCTTCGTCAAGGCCCTGGTTGAGCGCGGCAGGCAATATGACTGGCGGGACTATGATCACGTGCTGTTTTCCTACCATGGCCTGCCGGAGCGGCAGGTCGACAAGGTTTACGACCAGGGCATGTGCCGTGAGCGCGATTGCGAGCATGAGATCACCGAAGAGAACAAGTATTGTTACAAGGCAACCTGCTACGCTACGACCCGGTTACTTGCCGAAGGTCTTGGAATTCCGGAGGACAACTACACGGTCTGTTTCCAGTCGAGGCTGGACAAGCGCTGGCTGGAGCCTTTCGCAGACAAGATGGTGATCGAGCAGGCTGAAAAGGGCGCCAAAAAGCTGCTGGTTTTTTCACCTTCTTTCGTCGCCGATTGCCTGGAAACCACCATAGAGATCGCAGACGAGTACCAGTTGTTGTTCGAAGAGCACGGCGGCGAGAAGATTCAGTTGGTGGAAAGCCTGAACGATCACCCCGCCTGGATCGACGCACTCGAAGACCTGGTCAGAAGCAAGTAGCTGATGCCCGTTCAAAGCGATCAGATATGATTGCCAGTGCTTGGAATTGACGCTGCAATCCCTTTATACTCGCTGCAGAAAGATCACAATGTCTATTTACAAGGTGAGAAGCAATTTATGTTTAATACCACGGTAAAAAGAATGAGCATTTCCATGCTGACTGGCATGGTCATTTTTGCCTCCGGCACGGTAGCAGCCAAAGAGGCATATGACGGTAAATCAAACTTTATCTGTGCAACCCAGGGCGTCATGGCCTGTGTTGATGGTGCGATTTGCAGTAAAGGGCAGGCCAGGGACTTTGACATGCCCGATTTCATGATGGTTGATTTCAAAGGGAAGGTTATCCGCGCATTTTATGATGGAGACAAGGAAGCCACTTCTCCGATCAAGTATATGGAATCATCCGGTAGCCAACTGATCCTCCAGGGCGTTGAGAATAACCATGGATGGAGCCTGGCGGTGCACCGTGAGAGTGGCCGGATGAATGTAGGCGTGTCCGGCAGTGAGGTCAGTTTTTCCCTGTTTGGCGCGTGCCAGGTACTGTAGAGGAATATGAACATGTCAAAATTTGGAAACAAGATGGTTAAGACGACGCTGTCCCTGGCTATTACCGCGGCACTCGCTTTCACTTTCAGCGTGTCGGCCCATGCCGATGGCGCCGGGGCTTTTTTAGGTGGAATCGCCGTGGCAAAGATCGGTCAGAACGTGCGTGAACGGAACGAATACGAAAAAGACCAGGCGTATTACGCGCAGCGACAGGCTGAAGCGGCCCAGCGGCAGGCTGCCCAGGGTGATTCAGCTGAAGCCAAGCTGGCCCAGCTGGATAGTATGCTTAGGAAGGGCTATATCACCCAGGCTGAGTACGACGCCAAGAAAAAGGAAATCCTGGCTACGATGTAAAACAAGCCGGCCGATGGGTGACCATCGGCCGGCGACCTATTGCAGTTAAGGTTTTGCCGGAGCGCCGTGCAACCAGAGCACGGTGGCTTTATCAGTGTCATTTTCAGACACCGCCTTACCCATAATCGATATTCCTGCTTCGTGAACTGACTCCGGTGTGCCGCTGACCAGTGGGTGCCATGGCAGCAGATCCTGTCCGTTGGCGATTCGTTTATAGGCACAGGTCGCCGGCAGCCACTCGAAAGCTTTCTCATCGCCCGGCGTCAGGCGCAGGCACTCCGGAACCTTGCTGACCCGGTTGGTATAGTCTGAGCAGCGGCAGGTAGACAGGTCGAGTAACTTGCAGGCCAGGTCGGAATAAAAAATTTCCCCCGTGTCTTCGTCCTCGATCTTGTGCATGCAACATAGCGCGCAGCCGTCGCACAGTGACTCCCATTCTTCGGTAGTCATCTGGTCCAGGTTTTTGTTTTTCCAGAACGCGTCTTTCACCAGTGGGTCATTCTTTTTGTATGTTCGATAACTGTTCAAGAGCCGCTTTGGCGCTGGAAAAATCTGCGTCACGTTGCAGCGCAGCCCGGTAACTCTCGATGGCTTTGTCTCGCTGGCCCGCGAACTTGTAGGCGTAGCCCAGGCTGTCCCAGGTTTTGGCTGAGTCTGGGTAGAGCATGGTATTGATCCTCAGCAGCGCGATACCGAACTCCCTGTTTGCGGCAAGCTTGTCCATGCCACTGTTGTTGATCGCACTTTCAGACAGCGCCTGATCGTCGGGATTTGATTTCAGGGCTTGCTGGAAAGCTGTGACAGCCTCTGCAAAACTGCCGTTTTCCAGAACCTCGCCCGGCAGGGTTTCGTCAGCGGCCAGAATTGGCCGTGGAGGCTGGTCATCACTGCTGACCACAAAACTAAACTTGCGCTCATCGCCGTCGCCGGTGAACCTGACCGGTGTATCGCGTGTGCGTCGGAGGAACTGGTTCTTACCCACAAAGAACAGCTCTTCGGGTTGCTCGCCGGTATACCGCATGAACAGGCGGCTTTCTTCACTGTAGACATTGATGGTCGTAGCGCCGTCATAGCGGTAACGCCCCGGGGCGCTGGTTAAAAATTCCGGTGGAACAGCCTGTTTTGTCAGAACGTCGTAGCCACCCCAGCCGTAAGCAAACGCGACCCCGCGAATGACTTCCTTGATAAAATCCGGGTGATTGGAGTTGGTCATCACGACCACGCCGTAACCATGGTCAATACTGGCCACCATTTCGGCTGAAAATCCCTCATCCCAGCCGCCATGGCCGAAATACCCCGTTCCTGCGCGATCCTTGACGCTCAGTCCCAGCGCATAGCCGGAATCAACCGGATAAACCATGTTCCACGCCATATCCTGTGACATCAATTCGCTGAGGCCCCGCAAGGCATTCTGGAATTCGACCACGAACAGGGCCAGGTTCTCGGCCGTGGTCCATAAGCCTGCTGCTGCCATCTCGGGGTAGGTGTGGCGTTTGCCAGGTACATCAGCGCCATTCGGCAGCACGCCTGCCGCGGCATGCTTCAACCAGTCAGCAGGCAAAGGTTGCTGGTAAGTGCTTCGGTCCATTTTTACCGGTCCGAGCAGCAACTTCTGCATCAGTTGCGGAAAAGGCTGGCCTGACGCGTCGATCATCATCTGTTGCGCAATGGAATATCCTCCTCCTGAATACCGGAAGCTTTCACCGGGAAGCTTGTCGACGCGAACAGGCTCGGAATTGGCAGGCCCCGACCCGTCCAGCACCTGCTCCAGGCTTGGCGCCGGCTGATCTGGCGGGTAACCCCAGAAACCGTGCACGGTCAGGCCGCCGGTGTGGCTCAGCAACTGCCGCAGGGTCACCTTCTGTTGAGCAGTGAATTCATTTTCGGGCAATTTCCAGTTTTTCAGAGTGGCATTGACGTCTTCATCCAGCTTCAACTGACCCGCTTCGACCATTTGCAATGCACCGAAGGCGGCAACCGGCTTACTGATGGAACCGGCCTGGAACAATGTATCGGCCGTTGCCGGCGTGCCTGCCTGGCGATCTGCCAGTCCGTAATTTTTGATCCAGGCCACCCTGAATCCCTTGATCAGCGCAATACTGACGCCGGGCACACCGTAATGTTCCATCCGTTGGCTCAGTGTCCATGGCTTGTCACCTTTAAACACCACGGCGGGCCACAGCCCGATCTTGTAGGGTTTCTGCTGCTCCGTTTGGGACGCCTTTACACCGCCGGCACAGAGCAAGGCGAATATCAGCAAGATTCTGAACTGAAAGTGCATGAGTAGCTTTCCATTGGCCGCAGTGAGTCCGCTATTCTACAGCGCAATTGGAAAAGCAGATAAAAAAGGCCCGGGCACATGCCCGGGCCAGACGGAGGACACTAAGAAACGTTCAGAAAGTCAAAGTTGCCATGAGTCGCACTACCCATACATCATAATCCGGACTCTCATCACCCAGGGTCAGCAGTCCGCTGATGTCCAGGGGCCCGTAGCCGTCTATGAACCAGTCTGCCGTGTCGTATTCTTCACGATAGGCATCCAATCCCAGTCCCCAGCGGTCATTCATCTTGTACTTCACGTGACCGCGCAGATTGGTGAGCTTGGTGGTCAAAACCGGGAAGGGCGCCTGGCCACCTCCATCGTCCACCAGGATATCGCCGTCGGACTTGGAGGAGACGTAATCTACACCGTAGGTCCATTTCTTGCCGATCTCGCCATTGAGGCCCAGTCCCCAGGTGTTGATCTTGTCATCTGTATAGCCGTCCCAGATCATGGTGTTGGCGGGCGAGGATGAGCCTGACAGTGTCGACTTGATCTTATCGCGGGTGTAGAAACCATAGACAACCGCTGCCTTGGAGATCGCGTAATTGATGTCCAGGTTGATGCTGGTCTCTTTTGCGCTAGTCAGGCCTATGATGGAATTATCATAGTCGTCGTCAGTGATGTAGTAGCTCACATTGATGCCGAGGTTATCGACCAGGAACAGGTCGACTTCCGCCGTGCCGCGGTCGCGCTGGCGGTCCGCCATGTTGAACTTGCGCATCAGCGGATTTTCGGCCCGATCGTAGTTGCCCTGGGGTTCGTAAACACTGTTGTCGCGATCCAGGTATTCGTATTTCAGACGGGCGTCAAACCAATGCCAGGGTGTGAACTGGAATTCGCCCCACCAGGTGTCTTCATCCGATTTGCGAACATCCTGGTAGGTACGCTTCAGGGTTTCGTTCTTGTATCCACCCATCAGGCGCATGGTGTATGTCGGTCGCCAGCGCAGATCCACTTTCCACTGGTCACGATCGTACTCGTAGGGACGATTACTGCGTGGCCCGGCAGACCAGACTTCCATAATAACCGGCATGTAGGAGTCTACCGGAGTCTTGTTGTCGCGCTTGTCAGCCTTGTAGGCGGCCGTCAGGTCCAGGCGGTCTGCCAGCACCAGGTAGAACCGTCCGGACAGGTTGTACATTGAGGTTTCCAGCTTCCCGTCCAGGCTGTCCCTTGGCAGTTCGCGATCTTCATATTCGGGATTGATGGAATATGGCAGGAACGGAACGTCCTGCTTGATCTTGCCGAGGTATGCCTTGCCGGAAAATCGGAAGCGCCGTGTAAAACGGTAAGCACCCGCCAGGCTCAATTGCTGGAACTTGTTGTCTGGTTCCAGTGCGCTGCGGGAAACCTCGTCACCAAAGCCGGTGGCGAAGGGATTGTCCCAGGTTACGGACAGGTTGTCATTGTTGAAGTCGGAGTTGATGTACTCCAGCCGTGCCTGGCCACGCTTGCCGTTGAATTCCAGGGCCGTTGTGAACAGGTCCGTCTTGTAGTCCAGCGGTGCCGGGAACCAGGCTGCATTGATGGCGAATACGCCACCGCCAAAGGCCTTGGTGCCACTCTTGTCCTGCCGTTCATAGTCGGCCTGCCAGTTCCAGTTACCTGCAAACTGCAAGGTGAATCCGCCGCCATAAGTTTTGCGCCTGCTCTTGAGCGATACCGATTGGAAAGGTTGTGACTTCCAGCCTTCCGCCAGGGTCAGGGTATCGGTGCCGACACCCTGGTAGGGAGTCGTCGTGCCGTATCCGAGGTATCGGGGAATCTCCTGGTAGTGGGCCCTTGCTTCCCAGGTACCCTGCAATCCGCCGCGCATATCGAGTTGCCGGCTCCTGATACCCAGGTTGCGACCGATGAAGTCAAAATAGTATCCGTTGTCATCCCGGTAACGGGTATCGCCACTGGCTTCGAGGTAGAAACCATCGTCGATCAAACCGCGGTAATCAGCAAACCTGGGCGTCGGGTCATCGACATAAATCAGCCCCAGGTCCCATTCGTTCATCCAGCCGCCCGAAATCGGGCAGAGTTTGCAGACCCACTGGGACGTATCCGGCGGATCGGAAGTTTCATTGGCCAACAGCGGGCTGCTGAGCAGGGGAAGTATGCAGGCACCCAGGGTGGCCAGTAAGGAATGCGTTGAACGATGTTTCATTGTTACTGTGCCTCCTACCTGATCTGCGATGAGCCGGATGGGTGATTCGATCCATGCACCTGCGTATGGCAGTTCTGGCAACCCCTGGCCATCAGGTACCTGGCATTGGAGCTACCGGCATCCAGATCGTCACTGCTATAGCCCACGCCGGGGTGGCCGCTGGCAGAGTGGCACTGCTGGCAGAGCAGCGGTGGTCTCTTGGTCAGCGATGCCGGGTGATTGCTGCCGTGCGGGTCATGGCACAGGCTGCACGATTCGGTGACCGGCGCGTGTTCCCACAGGTAAGGTCCGCGTTTTTCAGCATGACAGGTGTAACAGGTGTCATTGACGTTATCCGCGGTCAGCAGAAAATCGTTGTTGCCATCGTGAACGTTGTGACAATCGCTGCAGGACATGCTGCCAAAGCGCAACGGATGCCCGGACGCCTTGTAGGTGTCCGAGCGGGTCCGCGGATGACAACTGAAGCAGGTCTCCTGCTGCTCTACAGGGTCGAACATCGGATCGCGATCAGCGTGAACGTTGTGGCATGAAGAGCAGCCCACATCGACACTTTCGTGCCGACTGCCGAACCAACCGGCGCCGGTGTGGCTTTCATGGCAGTTGAGGCACGCCCCGTTCTGCTCGGAGACCGGGGCAATGCTCTCTTTACCAAAAGTTATGGTTGGTTTTACTTCAGCCTTGTCCTTTGCTTTCCGATGTTCATTGGACGGACCGTGACAAGCCTCGCATTGCAGGTTTGAGAACGGCGCATCCGGATCGACGCGCGACCCATGCTTGGTATTGAAAATGCCCATCACAGACCACTTTGCAGACCGATGGCATCCCAAGCAGCTATCCGCGCCCTTGGACGAGTACTCCTGGGCCATGACGATCCCGGGTATGACTGACATGCATGCCAGTACCAGGACAACCAGGGCCAGAATTTTCTTTCGAATATTCATCTCATTCCCGCAATGCAAGGTTACGGTTTAGTCCAGCCGTGCGCGCGGCAGAGCGATCCTGCTGGCTTCAGGCGCGTCGACGCGTTGGCCACCATTCATTGGATCGTCGGTCCAGCCCAGCTTGTCCCACTCAACGTATTCAGTGGAATGGCAGTCGACGCAGCCGTCAGGCAATGGGCCGTAACCCAGTGCATTTTCGGCCGGAGCAACTTCGTGGTTGACTGACAGCAACATCTCCGTTTCGGCGAACGAATATTCACCGCTGTAGGGTTGACCGGTGTAGGCGGAGCCGTCTTGCAGCGCCAGGTTCCAGTCATACTTCTTCCAGTATGGATTTGGACCGCCCTTACCGCCAAACAGGTGGGGCACCATGACCGTCTTGTTGACCGGGTCAACAACCTGGTTGCCGACCATCTTCTTGAACGGGAAGATCATGGCGTTCGGGTCATTGTAATCGCCATGGGGCGTTGCCAACTGAATAGGCTCTTCATCGTAACGATCGGTCATGTTGATGACCTTACGGTCCCAGACGCCATTGGAGTAACGCAGCACGGGCCGTACATTGTTCTTCCAGACGAAGGTTCCTTTCTTCTTGTCATAGGTCGGACGACCGGTATCCGGATCGATCGGCGCTTCTTTATCCTGTCCGGCATCTGACCAGTACCATTCAACCTTGGTGGAAACCTTCCGGGCGATGGCGGGGATATGACACACCTGGCAGGCCAGTCGTTCGTGCCAGCCCTGTTCAAACATCGGGTTAGCGGCCGTGCTGGCATGGATGGTGCTCTGGCTGCCGTGGCAGTCATCGCACTGTTTCATTTCGCCTTCGTAAACCGAATGCAGGGACATGCCGGCGTTGCCGTGGTTGTAACTGCCATTGTCCGGATTATGGTTGGCGCCGTGGCAGGCCGTGCATTTCAGGTTGGCGCCGTCGGTGCCCATGTGTACGTCATATTCACGCGTGGTCGCGATCAAATCAGTAGAGATATCGCCATGTTTGACGTTATCGCCGCCGCCTGCTTTTGCATGGCAGTTGATGCAGTTCTTACGCTGTGGTTCTGCGCCCATACTGATGCTTTGCGCTACCACGTTCAGATCGACCGTGGGGGGCGGTGCACCAGCCGTGGTGGGTGCTTTCGAATAAGTGCCGGACTGGTCATGGCAGATCAGGCAGTCAACGTTTGCCGGGTTTTCAAAATCAAAAGTTTTATCGGCGTAACCGATACCGGCATGACACTGTGTGCATCGTCCCTCGTTGGTCGGGACGGCAATACAGAAATTATTCAACAGGTTGTTCTTGCCGATGACTTCACCTTCCAGCCCGGAAACCCGGTTGGAGGTTCCTTCCCACTTGAAGTGGCCCATCTTCAGAGCGGCCAAGCCCTCTTTCTGGTGGCACATCAGGCAGGATTCGGTGCCTTCATAAAGAATGGCTCCGAAGTAAAGTTCATGGATATTTTCATCGTTGATCGATGCATACTCCATGAAATCCTGGGGTGTAGACAGCGTTACTTTCTGCAATTGACCGGGACCATCCAGGCTTGCTGAGTAAGCCATCAGTGGGAAGAGCAGAAATACGCTGGTAACGACTGCGACATGGAACGTAACCGCCCGAAAAGCGGCCAGGAGACTGACTTTCATTTTGTTTCTCCTCGTGTTACGACATTAACAAAAACAGGTTTGTCATTCGGCCATCTGGAAGAGGCATGATTCTTTGTTGTCGTAACCGATGCGGCCTCAACCGAATGGTCGAATCCGAGAATAGGTAGGGAAACCTTAACCTAAGCTTAAAAAGTGTTTCAGCCGGAGTTCAGGTTCGCTGGCGCAGAGTGATGCCGTTGACCCAGAGACTCACGAGTCTCCTCGTGTACAGCAATTGGCCTCCGTTCGATTACTGTAGACGATCAGGCGCCGTGCGATGCGCACGGCGCCTTTTTCTCATTAGGCTGTTCCGGCATTCGTTGTTATCTATCTGAATTGAAAAAAATTATTGCCGATCGCTTAGACAGGGCTGCGGGGGTACAACTCCCGAATCGACCAGCCGGTTGAAAATCGTTCGTGTTTGCCCCGTTCGAGGCTCACAATCGGGCTAAAACCTGAGTACGAAAACGACGGGTTAAATTAGTTTTATTAAAATTACTTTTTTATGATGTAAGTCAAATCCGCCTTCGGCGCTCATTTCATTGCGGTGGCTTTGACGATGTACCTCTTTGGCGCATTTCCGACGTGATAAAACGGATAGCAGGTCACGATGGTCATGGTCCTCTCCGTGGTTGGGGAAAGTACAGAGATGTCGTCTTTCGGCACAATGGTGATCGAAGAAACGGCGTAAGTCTCTGTACCCAGGGGCGTCAGCACCTCAATGTCATCACCCACCTGTATGTCTTTCAGGCTTCGAAAAATGCCATCCCGGTGCCCGGCGATGCCCAGGTTGCCGGAATCATCGTTCATTCGCGCCATGCCCTTGATCCGGCCTACACCCCGGTTAAGGTTCAGTTCTTCAGTGCCGTTATAGATCGGGATTTCGATGTTCAAATCCTCGATTTTCATGATACCAACGGGTGGGTCAGCATCGATCATCAGGCTTTCCTGGTAATCATTGATGCGTTTTGCGTTCCACAGGGATTTGTCGGGTTCGCTGATTACGGCTTCCTTGTAGGTGCGCGTATAGGGATCTTCAATCCAGAAAGTCATGGTTCGTTCAGACGAGGTCTCCGCCTGGATATTGAAGCTTGCAAGGAGGAGGGCCAGCAGGCCGGAAATGCGTTTTACGCCTCGTTTGGTCAGCATTGATGGGGTCCTCGATAGTGAATACACGGTCAAATCATACAACTGAATGTGATCAGGCGTACACCTCTTCTTTTTCCTCGATAATTTCTTCCCGCCACTCTGAAACGTTGCGCTCGATGGCCCAGAATCCGGCAATCCACAAGAATTGATCCCAGGCCCAAACCCAGTGTCCGGCCCAGGCCCAAAAGACCGCGTGAGCCAACAGCACGATGTAACCCGCCCTCGCGGCGTGACTGACCACCATCAGGGGTCCGCCGATAATGTTCCTGTTTTGCAGCCAGACCGTCAGTTCGATGGCCCACACAACCAACAGCCACATGATGGCATCCTGAAAATCGAAATAAACGTGTTTTTTCTCCAGCGCCAACCCGTCGCTGTCGGTAACGACCGACGGTTCGACCCTGTAAAAAACCGAATCACCGGACAACGCTTTGCAGTTATCGCCGGTCACAATTTCGTAGCGGTAATTCTCGCCAAACGAGATATCCTGGTCAGCCAGTTGGCAGAGTGAAGAGATTTCGGACTCAGGTTCTACGGCGAAGACATCCACCATCGAATTGATCCTTGCGTAAACGGTGTGGGCGAGGAAGAGATAACATACCAGGCGCATGCCATGGACACTCCACCTGATTGATTTATTCTCCATCGACTCATCCAGCACATAGGTTTCCAATTCAAACATGAACAGCAACCCGAACCAGGCAAAATTATCGATGGTGGTGGCAAATTCCTCGGTCCACTGCAGAAAGGTGCCGCCCTGGCGCAGTACATGGGAAGAGATGTACAACTCCTCCACGAAGTAATAACCCCAGTTAAGCAGCAACAGCGAATAAACGGTCCACTTGATCAGCTGACCCTTGTCCAGCCGTTGCCATCGGCTGGACAAACTGTTGGCAGTCACTTCCGACACATATATTTCCCCGCGCAGATTTCGGGAAATCATAACCCATCAATGAGTCCCGGTGACAAGCATTTATACTGGCTGGAACCGGTTGCAGGATATATTCACGGGATTGGAATGAGGAAATTCACCGGGGCACGATGCGAGAATCCTGGGAGGAGAGAATCAGCCTGCCGGCACATGGCGGCGTAACGAGCGCCAATGGTCCGGCGTCGGGCCCTCAACATCAATGCTCCACTCTGGAAAACAGAGGATTACCTGACCGCCAGGTTCGTAGGTATGATGATGCGAAACTGACACGCAGAGGTCCAATGGCTCAACAGCTGATCAAAAAAATCGTCATCGTAGGAGGCGGAACGGCCGGCTGGATGGCGGCTTCCGCCCTGGCGAAGTTTCTCGAGGAATCTGCTACCAGCATCCACCTGGTCGAATCTTCGTCTATTGGCACTGTTGGGGTGGGTGAAGCAACCATACCCACCATTGTCGGTTTCAACCAATTCCTGGGCCTGGATGAACCGGACCTGATGCGGCGTACGCAGGCCAGTTTCAAACTGGGCATCCGCTTCGATGACTGGGCCGGGCCGGGTTCCAGGTTCCTGCACCCCTTTGCCAATTATGGCGTGCCATTGCACGACATTCCCTTTCAGAGTATCTGGGCTCGGGCCCGGGCGGGTGGTGACCGCACTCCAATGGAAGCCTATTGTCTGCCCAGCATGATGGCCCGGGACAGCCGTTTCGCACTGCCGCCACCGGACAACAACAATCCCCTCGGGGAATTCGGCTATGCCTACCAGTTCGATGCCACCCTGTATGCCCAGTATTTGAGCGAATACGCCATGAAAAGGGGTGTCCAGCGTACCGATGCCCGGGTGCGCGAAGTCCATACGCGTGGCAGTGACGGATACATCGAGTCTATATCGCTGGATTCCGGAGAACGAATTGAAGGCGATCTGTTCGTTGACTGCAGTGGTTTTCGGGGCTTGATGATCGGCGAGAGCCAGCAGGCTTCATTCGAAGACTGGAGTCACTGGCTACCGGCAAACCGGGCGCTTGCGGTGCAGACAGAATCGGTTGCACCACCTGTGCCTTATACCCGTTCGACCACCCGTGAAGCAGGCTGGCAATGGCACATTCCGCTGCAGCACCGGGTTGGCAATGGCTACGTCTACTGTAGCAACTACCAGGACGACGAGCAGGCTCGCGAAACTCTGTTGAGAAATGTCGAAGGTAAACTTCTGACCGAGCCCAATACGCTTTCCTTCCAGACCGGTATGCGCGAAGTCTTCTGGAAGAACAATTGTGTTGCCCTGGGACTGGCAGCGGGTTTCATGGAACCGCTGGAATCAACCAGTATCGCCCTGATCCAGTCCGGCATCCGGCTGCTGCAGACCTTTTTCCCCAGGCATGGATATCGCCAATGTGACATCGATGAAGCCAACCGACAGGGGCGGGAAATCTACCAATCGATGCGGGATTTTCTGATTCTGCATTACAAGCTCAACCGGCGGACCGGCGATCCTTTCTGGGACGACTGCCGGGACATGGAGATACCGGAAACACTCGCCCACAAGCTGGCGGTATACCAAAGCCGTGCTTACCTGGTGGAATATGGCGATGAGCCATTCAAGGAAGGAAGCTGGTTGTCGATGTATGCCGGGTTTGGCATTGATCCGGAGAGCTATGACGGCCGGGCTGACCGTATCAGCGAGACGGAATTGGGACGTTCACTGGAGCAAATGAAGACCATTATCTCTAATGCAGCAAAGCTGGCGCCGGTCCACTCGGATTTCCTGGGAAACTATTGCCAGGCGCCGTTGGTAGGGGCCACGTGATTTTCAAAACATTTTTGAAAGGTGTGAGGACTGTGTTGGCGGTTTCGCTGCTCCCTGCAAGCCTGGCTGGGGGTGTCTATGCCGCGTGGAGAGCCATGGAATCCGGAATCGATCCGGAGATGACGGTATTTCCAATCAGTATCGCCAGCCTGGTGCTGGTTGCGGTGATGGAGCGTATATTGCCCTATCGGCGAGAATGGAATCGCTCACATGGCGATTTGCGCACGGATTCCCTGTATTACCTGACCCAGATCGTGGTGGGCGGCCTGATGGCGCCCCTGATCGCCGTGCTGACCATCGCCATCGGCGGTTGGCTATCAATGCAGATGGGTGGTTCGCTTTGGCCGGTGCACTGGCCAATCTGGGCGCAGGTAGTCCTGGCCTCGGTCATCCGGGAGTTCTTTGATTACTGGGCACACCGCAGTATGCACCGCTTCGACTGGTTGTGGCGGATGCATGCAACGCACCATAGTGCCAAGCGGGTTTACTGGCTGAATGCCACCCGGGCCCACCCGGGAGAGATTGCATTCCGTTTCAGCCTGGTTTGGGTACTGCCGCTGGCGGTACTAGGCGTACCGAAGGATGTGCTGGCTCTATCCACGGTTGCGGCTATAGTGGCTGATGCCTTCCAGCATGCCAACATCGCTATTCGACTGGGCCCGTTGAGCTGGGTTTTCAGCGTCGGCGATTTGCATCGCTGGCACCATTCATGTGAACGCGCCGAGGCAGATTCGAACTACGGTAACGTCTACATCTTCTGGGATGCGGTTTTTGGCACTCGCTTTCTGCCCAGGGATCGTCAGCCGCCCGCGGAAGTTGGAATCGATGGGTTGGAAGCCTTTCCGGAGGGCTTTTTTGCGCAATGGATGACACCGTTTCGCTGGGCCAGGGTCAAACAGCGCAGTTCCGAGCTTGCCATTCTCAGTACTCGTTCTGCGGCAAACCGTCCGTGATCTCGTAATAGTCACCTTTTTCCGCCACGAATATATGCAGGGCCATGCGGGTTCCGGTGGGCTTGTCGAAAGCACCGAGCGAGATGCCGAGCCAGTCGTGCTTTTCCTGGTCAACGGGATCAAAAAACAAGGGGGAGCCGCATTCGGAACAGAATCCACGCCTGACTTTTTCGGAAGAATGGTGCCACTTCAGATGTTCAATGCCGTGAACGGTAAGGGCCGATCGCTTTACTTCCGTGCTGGCGAGAAAATGGCCGGTCCACTTCCGGCACTGCACGCAGTGACAACCTTCACCCACCCCGAGTTCGCCATTAACTTCGAAGGTGACAGCACCGCAAAGACATGAACCCTTGTGCATGTTCTCTCCTCTGACAGCTTTCATCCGCCTAAAGCCTAGCACTCAACAGAATGTGTCGCACAGCCGCAATGCGCAAACGGGGCCAAGCAGTTAGAATCGAAATCGACCACGGGAGAATAAATAATGATCAATGTAGCAGTTTCCGGAGCGATGGGCAGGCTTGGAAAAGCGATTGCAGGTGGTATCGCTGAAGCCGCCGATCTAAATCTGGGTGGAGTTCATGCCCCGGGACACGAGGGAGGCAGCCTGTTCGGCACGGAGGTTACTTCTGAGCCACAGCAGCTTTCAGCAAAGGTTGTGGTGGAATGCGCGCCGCATGCTCCTGTGATGGACAACCTCAGGGCCTGGCACGACAAGGGATGTTTCGTGGTGGTCGGAACATCAGGATTTTCCGAGCAGCGGCTGCGAGAACTGAAATCGTTCTGGCGCGCGGATGGACCGGGCTGCCTGGTCGTGCCAAATTTCTCGGTCGGAGCGGTGTTGATGATGCACTTTGCAGAATTCGCCTCCCCATATTTCGATTCGGTAGAGATCGTGGAGCGCCATGAACAGGCCAAGCCGGATGCACCTTCAGGAACCGCACTGGCCACGGCGATGCGCATTGGCAGGCATAGAGATGATTCGGGGAAGCCCACCGGTCATGAGATCGTCGAAGGCGCACTGGGCGGTTTGGCGTCGGGTGTTCGGGTACATTCCCTGCGAATGAAAGGACTGCTCTCCGACCAGGAAGTGGCGTTCAGTAACAGTGGTGAAACGTTTTCCATACTCCACCGCAGCACCTCCTACGAGTCTTTTGTTAACGGCGCTTTGCTGGCTATCCGGCACGTGGTTAATACTCAAGGCGTTTCCATTGGGCTGGATTCGGTCCTGGGTCTCCCACCCATTCAGAAGACCGCAAAATGAACACGGTAAAAGTCGCGGTGGTGCAGGCCGCATCGGTTTTGTTCGACAAGCCGGCATCGGTTAAAAAAGCCTGTGAGCTGGTTGAGCAAGCGGGGCAGAACGGTGGCCAGATAGTTGTATTGCCCGAAGCATTCATTCCGGCATACCCGCGGGGCTTTGCTTTCGGCATGAAGATCGGCAGCAGGAACGAAGAGGGCAGGGCGCTGTGGCAGCGCTACTGGGATAATTCCCTTGATATTGCCGGTCCGGAGGTTCAGCAACTGGGCGAAGCCGCGGCCAGGGCAGGCGTGTTCCTTGCTATCGGAGTGATCGAACGAGAAGGGCAGTCCGCAGGTGAAACCCTGTATTGCTCCATGCTGTATTTCTCACCCGCTGGCGAACTGCTTGGCAAACATCGGAAACTCAAGCCCACCGGATCGGAACGACTCATCTGGGGCGAGGGTGACGGCAGCACTTTGCCGGTGTTCTCAACGGAACATGGAAAGATTGGCGGGCTGATCTGCTGGGAGAATTACATGCCGCTTGCCCGCATGGCGCTTTACGCGCAGGGCGTGGAGATCTACCTGGCGCCGACCGCCGATTCCCGCGACAACTGGCAGTCAACGGTCAGGCACATTGCCTGCGAGGGCCGTTGCTTCGTGCTGGGGTGCAACCAATTCGTCACCCGGTCGATGTATCCGCCCCAGTTGGAAGCCATCCATGAACTGGAGGATCAGCCGGCGATCATGTGCCGGGGCGGCAGCGTTATTGTTGCGCCGACCGGTGAAGTCCTGGCCGGCCCGTTGTGGGACGAAGAAGGTATTCTGTACGCGGATCTGGACATGGACGAAATCACCCGCGCGAAAATCGACTTCGACGTGGTCGGGCACTACGCCAGGCCTGATATCTTCCAACTCAAGGTCAACCATGATTCCCAGGATTCAGTCACCTTTGGCTCACTCCACCGGGAACCGTCCGGTCGAAACTGAAGGTTTGGGATAGCCCAGAAACCCGTATTTTCATTAATGGCTGTCATCCGCCATTTCGATGCTTTGTTCCTCTTGTCCTGCGTCATTCTCCTCACGGATGAATTCCCAGGCATGCGCGAATACATCCGGAGGTTTCCGGTGGAAATTCTCCTTGCCGATATCCTGGAACGCGTGAGAGCGCTTGAAGATTTCCAGGATGGGCGCCCGCAGGCGAGTGAACAGCACGTGGATGCCTGTTTCAGATAATCGTTTGAATGTTTCGCGCAGTATTTCATTTCCTGAAGCGTCGACTTCGTTGATCGAGACGGCGTCAATGATCAGCACCTTCAGGTTGGGCATAGAAGCCAGCATTTTCTGCAGTTGCTCCTCAAAGAAGGCAACGTTGGCGAAAACCAGCGAGCCCTCGAACCGCATGCGCACAATACTTCCATCCCCGAGCACGCCGGCTTCGACAGCTTCAGCCGGGAACAGGCGTTCATCGTGGGCAGGAAAGGCAACTCTGGGTTTCATCAGGCGAAACAGCAGCAATGCCAGTGATAGCAACATGCCAAACAGGATGCCCATTTCCAGTTCCGGGGCGAGCGCCAGGGTGAGTACGAAAGTCACCACGGTCACGACGCCATCGTGCCGGTTGGCCTGCCAGGCACGGATCATCGGCTTGATGTTGATCAGTCCCACGACGGCCAGCATGATGACCGCGGCCAGCGTTGCCTGCGGCAGGTAGTAGAGCAAAGGGGTCAGCAGCAGCAGGGTGGTGGCTACTGCGAGCACGGTAACCACTGATGAAAAGCCAGTCACGGCACCCGCATTGATATTGACGGCCGAACGGGAAAAGGATCCCGAAACTGCGTAGGACTGAAACAGTGACCCCGCGATATTGCTCATGCCCTGGCCGATCAACTCGCGGTCAGCGTCAAGGTTTTGCCGGGTTTTCGCAGCCATTGCCTTGGCTATGGAAATAGCCTCCATGAATCCGATCAGTGCAATCGCGATGGTCGTGCCGATCAGTTGAGTGATGGCTGAGAGTTCAAAAGTCGGCATCTGGAATCCAGGCAGACCTTTCGGAATCTGGCCGATCACCTGGCCTCCTGCCTGGATCTCCACTATATCGTTTTCGTAACTGGTGATGTGCCAGTCCTGGCCAAAAAGCTTGCTTTGTTCGCCTGCGATGCCACCGATTTGTTCCTTCGTATACAACTTCATCTGGTCGCCTTTGCCGATGGCATAAAACGATTTCGCGTACAGTTCCTCGTGATGCGCCCGTCCCTCCTCACGCAACTGTTCAAGGCGGAATGCAATCTGTTCGAGTTGCTGCCGCCCGGCCATTAAAGCCTCGTTTTCGCCTTCTGTCTCGGCGGCCATGGCCTCGTATTCTTTTTGCGCTTCGAGATATCGTTCCCTGAGATTGGAGATATGTTTGTCCTGGATCGCATCGTAAACAAGGCCGATCCTGACTTTCTGATCGGCGACCTGTTCCAGCTTGATGGTGCTGTGCTGGGCGAACCCAAACAGCCAGGCCAGGATGGTTGTGACAATGACAGCAATCAGTACGGAGGGCAGGTTGGGTTTGAGGCGGCGAACGCCAAACATGATGGCAAAAGCGAGCACCGCCATACCCAGCGTTGGCCAGTGGGTGTTATCCATTGCCGCCCTGATCGTATTGATCACGAATTCGTAATGGGTTTCGCCCTTGTCGGCGCTGACCCCGAAAATCTTACCCAGCTGGGATGTGGCAATGATAATGGCGGCCGCGTTGACGAATCCCAGGATCACCGGGTGTGACAGGAAGTTGAGCAAAACACCAAGCCGGAACATACCCAACAACAGTTGAAACAATCCCACCATGAAAGCCAGCAACACGGCATAGCCGACAAACGCTTCGCTTCCCGCTGTTGCCAGGGGTTCGAGCGCCGCCGCGGTCATCAATGAAACCATGGCCACCGGCCCGGTGGACAGCTGTCTCGAGGAACCAAAGAAAGCGGCAATGACGGGCGGCAGCAAAGACGCATAAAGTCCGTAATGCGGCGGCAGGCCGGCCAATTGAGCATAGGCCATGGACTGGGGGATCAGGATCAACGCCACGGTCAGGCCGGCGATAAAATCCTTGCGCAGGATCTCCTTGTTTCTGAGTTCCGGCAGCCAGGGCGGCAGTTTCAGAGGATTCTTGATCTGCCCGAAGGTGCTTTTTGCCGCGCGGATGACCGTTTCTTGTTGTTTTCTGACTCTATTCACGTCTTCCCCGCATGCTCCAATCTTATGCGGTAAGAGGTCTGGCTGTCACCTGCGAATCGAAGTGCTTGCAATCGCTGCGCGAAGTGATCTGGGCGGAACAGACTACTCGCCGAGATACTCCCTGATCTTGTCGCGCCATTCTGCTTGCATTCGGACGGTTAGCAAAGCACGGTTGATGCCCTCGCGCAATGGGCTGTCCTCGGCCAGGATGAATGCATAGTTCTGGGCTTCCAGTTCATAAGGCAGCACGGTCAGGGACTGGAATTGTCCCTGCTGCTGTCCCTGATTGATCCGGTACTGGAGAAACGCGGCATCCGACACGATCGCATCCAGTTCCCCTGCATCGAGATCGTTCACCAGGGTATCCAGATCCTTACGGGTTTGATGCCTGATGCCATTCGCCTTGAGCAGGGCCGACGAGGTTGAAGCGGCCAGGGCGCCGACCCGGATATTTCTCAGGTCGTCCAGGGTTCGAACCTCTGTTTGCATCGCGTTCAGTGTAAATGAGCTGGCAAGCACAGCGGTAATCGCCGCAATCAGAAAGGTGCTGCTCAGCGTCAGAATCGTGGACAAGACACGGGCGGTCAGGGTCTTGAACCGGTAAAAGCGAATCGGGCCGTTGGTGACGAACATCAGGCCGATGATCATCGGCTCCAGTATCCGCCCCAGGATCGTCGAGCTGGAAAAGAGCTTCTTATTGATTCTGTGCTCAAGCAGAAAGAACACTGCGCCGATCAGGGCAGCGATGCCCAGCACGATCAAAAGGGCATTGAGTACCTGGGGGCTGGCGAAGAACCCCGTGACCGCTGACCAGAGTGTCGTCTCCCGCACGGCAATAGCCGTGTAGGTTTCGTTGAACGAGTGCGAAAAATCAATCAGCTCTTCTCGCTCTGCCGTGACCGAGGTGCAGGAAATGCCGACGTCCGGCAGATCAGCATGGTTCGTGTTGGTGATGGTCTCCAACAGGGCTCCCAGCGGGTATTCAGCATAGTCCCAGCTGAGCCCCATTTCCTGGCCCACCTGTTCCCACAGGTAAACGGCCAGCCCGGAGTACTGGCCGTTGTCAAAAATAACAAACGGGGGGCATTCAGCCAGAGCGACCGAGAGTCTGGCCGGCGCACCCTGTTCAGGTCCTGCAGAAAAAGCGGCTGAAGCAAACAACAGGGCAGTCAAGGTCAGGATCTGACTGAGCTTCACGGCCGGACGGCTTCCTGCGAGAATTTTGAGCATCAAGTGGTCACGCTGTGCAGATGTCGTTGGTATACGCCTGAAGTTTACTCATGTTCCGATGAGTTGTCTCCCTGGCCTCATCACGGGGTATTGAAATACTTATCGGGCAAGTTCGGAACCTTCAGCGAAATGCGATAAAATGGAACTATACTGTAAAACCACATTGGATATATTAATGAAATTCAGCACTGTTCTTGCCTTCGCGGCCCTCTTTTTTGTGCTCAGCTCACCGACACTCCTCGCCAAGAGCAACGAGGAATACAGGAGCGAAGCGGATCAATATTATTCGGAGCAAAACTTCAAAAAGGCTTACAAAATCTACTTCAAGCTGGCCAAGATGGGTGACCATTATTCCCAGGGGCAGCTTGCCAACATGCTGGTGAACGGCGAGGGCAAAGAAGTCGATCTGGAAAAGGCTTATGGCTGGTCGACATTGGCGGCTGAGGGTGGTGATGAAATGCTGTCGCAGCAAAGCGATGAACTGTTGGAGCAAATCGGCGATAAAGCCAAAGCAGAGCAAACGGCTGCAAGGCTGATGAAGAAATACGGACAGGATGCCCTGGAAGAAAAAGCCCGCAAAAGGGAGAACCGGCTCCGCGCACATGAAATGGGCGGATGCACCGGTTCGAAACTGGGTTGTTCAGGAAGTTGATTCCGTGAATAGTATTTCCTTGTTTGATCTCAGTCGCCGGGTTGCGGTAGTCACGGGTGGTAATGGCGGCATCGGGCGAAGCCTGGCCCTCGGCTTTGCGGCGGCCGGAGCCTCGGTAGCAATTATTGGCCGCAACGAAGAAAAGAATCAGCGAGTGCTCAGTGAACTCAGAGAGCTTGGTCAACCGGCAATCGCGCTGCGCCTCGACCTTTCGCAAAGGGAAGGACTGGCTCCGGCCATGCAGAAGGTCGAAGACGAACTGGGGCCGGTGGATATCCTGGTGAATAACGCGGGTATCGTGTCGATCAGCGGCGGGATTCTGCAGGAAACCGCAGAAGGCTGGGACGCGGTCATCGAGACGCAGTTGAACGCGGTATTCCAGTTTTCGAAGCTGGCTGCGCAGTCCATGACGGAGCGAGGCTATGGCAAGATCATCAATATCGGCAGCATGTATTCCTATTTCGGCTCCGGGCTGGCCCCGTCATACAGCGCAGCCAAGGGAGCGATAGCACAGTTGACGAAATCAATGGCGGTGGAGCTGGCCCCGCATGGCATCCAGGTCAACGCGATTGCCCCGGGGTGGATCCAGACGGACATGACGGCGCCGATCAGAACCGATGACTTGAAAGAAATGCATGACGAGATCATCTTGCGAACGCCTGCCGGAAGGTGGGGGCAACCGGACGAACTCATTGGTACGGGTGTCTTTTTGGCTTCCAGCGCCTCTGATTTCGTCACTGGGACGATGATTCGGGTCGACGGCGGATACGCCGTTCGATAAATGAGCTGCCATGCGGCCGGCTATATCTTTGATCAAGGAAAAGAACCTGGAGCTGAAAATGAATATTGTTGCAATAGCCTGTAGATTTTTGCTCGTCCTGGGGTTTGTCATGCCGTGTGTAGCAGCAGCAGACTGGCTTTACTTTATCTCCAAGGATTCCAACCAGCTTCAACGCGTTGATACGAATACATTCGAACTCCAGCTAGTGGGTACGTTGGGTTTCGATTACCGCTCGGGAGGCATGGCCTGGGATTCTGAAACCGGCAAACTCATCATGATCAACGACCCGTCCAGCGCTGTGGATTTTCCGGTCCTTTATCTTATTGACCCGCTGACGGGAGGCTGGGAAATCCTGGGAACGATTGAGTTGGATCAGTATGGCAAGGGTCGACAGCTCTATGGACTGGAGTACATCGCTGAAACCAGGCAATTGTTGGTAGCCTACGATTCACGTGTCGTAGAGGTGGACAGGAATACGCTTTCTTCCAAAGAAGTTGCAAATTCGGATTCGGACGACACGTTTGTTGGGCTGGCGTACAATTCCGCCCTGAAAAAACTCTACACCATTGACTCAAGCGGGAATTCGTATCTGGTCAATAGCAGAGACGACACCATCAAGCAGGATTGCAATATTGCCTCGTTCCTGGAGGGGGGTGTGGCATATGACTCAACCAAACAATCGTTCTGGCAGACAAGCCTGAACGGTGTGAACAACCAGTTGTACGTCCGGACGATGGCCCCGGCTTGCAGTGTGATTCCCAGGGCATCGGATGTGGGCAAATGGGCGGATAACCTGGCATTCGTCCCCGCGGATGATGTAACTTTTGGCATTAACGCGACCTTTAATGACGCCTGGTTCAACCCGGCCACTCCTGGCCAGGGATTCATGATCGCTGCTTTCCCCAATATAAAGCAGGTTTTTCTGACCTGGTTTACCTTTGATGTCGAGCGGCCACCGGAAGATGTGACCGCCATGCTCGGCGATCCCGGCCATCGCTGGCTGACCGCGCAAGGGCCCTACGAGGGCGATACGGCAAACCTGACTGTTTTCGTTACTTCAGGCGGCGTGTTCGATTCGGCTGATCCTCCTGCTATCACTGACCAGGACGGTGATGGAACAATCACCTTGCAGTTCTCTGACTGTGAAAACGGTCTGATCGATTACGATATCACCTCGTTGAATCTGCAAGGTTTGATACCGATCGAACGCATCGTGCTCGATAATGTGACAACGTGCGAGAATTCGGTCGAGCGCTGAGTTCTGAGCTGGACCAGATCAGGCGCTGCGTAAAACCAGCGGTCAGGGTGGATACCCCTGGATTTCCAGTCGTGGCGTGGGGCCGTTACTCTTCGGGGACTTTGTCGTATTCAGGAAGCGAGTCTTCCAGTCCGACCCAGGGTTGTTTCGCCGCTGTAAAAATATGCATATCCGGCTTGACCCAACTGGCGTCATCGAGCGTTCCCACTTTCAAAAACACATAGCCCGGATCGGCTTCGCATTCCAGGTAGATGCCTGAACCACAGTGCGGACAAAAGAACCGGTGCACCGGCTTTCCGGAATCGCCCTTTACGGAGTAAGTTCCCAATTCACCACGTACTTCAAACGCGTCGGATGGCACCATCAGTTCCACGGAAAACGGACTACCGGCGATGCGCTGGCAGTCGTTGCAGTGACAATAGAAGGTTAATTCCGGTGGCGCCGAGCATGCATATTTTACACTCCCGCAGTGACAACCTCCTTGGTACCGGTCTGGCATGGTCAGTTTCTCCTGTTCTTCATTGCCCGGCAAGACGCCGCATGATGACACTCCAATGGTCCAGTGCATCATAAAAGGCCTTGATGGGCACTCGTTCATTCAGGCCATGGGCATACATCTCGTCTGGATTCATGAAGATACCACTGACGGCCCAGGTGGGAATGCCGGCGCGCCTGAAATGCATGCCGTCGGTTCCGCCGGATTCCATGTAGGCGATCAACTTGACTCGTGGATAGCGCTCATGAACCGCTTCGCTGACCGCGTCAACGATATCTTCCCGCAATTCTGATATCGGGCTTTCGGTAGGTTCTTCCAGCAAGCTGAATTCAATTTCGTTGTTGCCGACCACCGTCCTTAGCTGCTGCTCGATTTGACTGGCCGGCACGCCCGGAAAGATCCGGCAGTTGACCGTGGCCGTGGCAGACTGGGGCAGCGCGTTCTCGGCATGTCCGGCTCGCAGCATGGTTACTACGCAGGTGGTGCGGGTAGTGCCGATATACGAAGACTCCCTTGCCAGTCGCTCGGCCGCCGCCGCATTCTCCGGATTGTCGGCGAACTGCACCATCGCCTCACCCAGTTCGCCTCCAAGTTGTGTACCGGTCTCGCGAAAATAGGCACGTGTCATGTCGCTGTACCGCACTGGAAACTGGTGCGCCTGAATGCTCTGGATGGCATCGGCCAGGTCGTAGATTGCATTGTCCGGGCGCGGACGGGAGCTGTGCCCGCCTGGATTGCGAACCGTGATTTCCCAGGTCGCATAGGTCTTTTCGGCTGCCTGTATGTTGTAGGTCAACGGGTTTCCTGCGCGGTCCAGGTCGCCGCCGCCGGCGTCGGAGTTCAAGGCGAATTCGGCTTCGGCCAGGTCAGGCCGGTCATAAGCCAGCATTCGGGTAGTCACCATGCCGCTTTCTTCGTCGCCGGAAAAAGCCAGAATCAGATCCCGAGTAGGCACAAAACCCTCCTTTTTCAACCGGATAAACGTCGAGGTCAACTGGGCGATGCCGAACTTATTGTCGATCGTGCCGCGGGCATAGAAGTTGGTTTCGTCGCTGGTCAGCTTGAATGGCGGCCGTTCCCAGTCTTTTGCGTATGCTTCGACCACGTCCATGTGCCCCAGGAACAGGATTGGCTTTTCGCCGGACGAGCCATCACCGCGATAACGCGCGATCAGCGCGGCCATATCGCCCATTATCACAACCTCTACATCCTCGTCGGGAAAGCCCGCTGCAATCAATTCATCCGCCAGGAAACGGGCCACTTTGGGTGTATTGCCTTTCGTCTTGGAGGTGTCTACCTCAACGATTGTTCGAAAAATGTCGAAGGTCTTATGGGCGTGATCAGAGAGGTTTTCGCCCGATGCAGCAAAGGCATTGATCGAAAATAAAAAGGTGAGCAACAAAACAATGTTAGCGTTCATGGGCATCCTGAGAATTGGGGCGCGCTCAAGCTTACGTCAAAACCAAAACTGCCGCCAATCAGGGTGCAGAGGCTGCTTTTTGCTTCGCCAGTGACGCATCCAGCATTTCGATCAGCGCCTCGCGGTCGTAGCTGAATTTCTGGTCAGCGTTTTGCTCGACCAGGCGTTCCATGGCCCGGTTGATGGTCCAGTGCGCCTGCTCCTGGTTGGGAACAATCAGGTACCGGGATTTGGGAGCATCGTCGAACAGCGCGTGCATCACAACTGCAGCTACTTCCGCCGGGTCTCCTGACTCGTCCTGGAATGCCGCCAGCCAGTTGACGCTCTCGGTCATCTCGGCCTGGAATTGCGAATTCTCCCGGGTTTGATCCCGCTGTTCCATCCGTTTTAAAGCGCTGTCAGCGATCTTGGATTTGTAGGTGCCCGGCTCGACCAGGCTCACCTGCACACCGAATTTGCTCATCTCATCTTTCAATGCGTCGGCGTAGGCCTCCATCGCGTGCTTGGTCATGGAATAGGGCCCCCATGTCGCCGACGAAAGTGTTCCTGCAATCGAACCGATGATGCTGATGCGTCCCTTCGATTCGATGATGAGCGGGGCAAAAGCACGTGTTACCCGGTACGGCCCGTAAATGTTGACGTTCATCTGAAAATGAAAATCTTTTTCGTCGATTTCGATCAGCGGTTTGAGCACCACGACGCCGGCATTGTTGACCAGGCCGTACAGGCCCCGACCGGCCTGTGTGATCGTTTTCACAGCAGCATTAATTTGCTCCGGCTTGTTGACGTCCAGTCGGATCGCCTGGATGTTCTCGATGCGGTTGAGTTCTTCGATGTCCTGGTCCTTACGAGCGCCCGCATACACAAAATAGCCCCGGGCAGCCATGGTTTCCGCCATCACGCGGCCAAGCCCTGAACTCGCGCCGGTAACGAGTACGGTTTTCTGGTCAGGGGTTGTAGCGGCCTGGGCCGTAGCCTGGATGCTCAAAGCAGTAAGTGCTACGAGAATGATGCCGATAAAGCGATACATTGTGGGCTCTCCGTTTTGAATTGATCACTCGGACGAAAACTTCCGACCGAATATACAGGATGTCCACTCGAGGGGTCTGAGTTTTCAGCGCTCTGACCCAGGCGCCGACCGGGCTTCCCACGGCGACACTCAAGGCAATGACCGACAGGCAAAAGACCAATACCAGTTAGCCGCTCTCATTCAATGCGCAGTTCGAATGGGAAAGACAAAGTAAATTTCTCTGCTAGAATTCCCCGGCGACATTACACAGGTATTACCAGACATGATCAACTGGCGACGTTTGTTTGTGGTCTCGATCACGCCTGAACAGGCTGCCGGCGGGAACTTCCCGGTGCGGCTGTTGCTGGCAGCGCTCTTTGTCATACTTCTGCACGGTTGTGCGGGCAGCCTGAAGCCAGTCGAGTCACCCCTGGAGGTGACACCACCCCCGTCTGAAGCCGCGCAATGGCAGCAGCTTGAAGCGATCCGCAAAGACGATTGGTTTCACCTTTTGAATATTGGCAGTGAGGCGTTTGACTGGCGCTTACGCGCGATAGACAGCGCTGTTGGCAGTATTGATCTGCAGACGTTTATCTGGGAGTTGGATGCGGTTGGTCACGACATTAAACAGCACTTGCTCGCCGCCGCTGAGCGGGGCGTATTCGTCCGTGTCCTGGTGGATGATTCTTTTATCCTGGACTCGGACCAGGAATTGCTGGAAATTGATCATCATTCGAACATCGAGCTGAAGGTATTCAACCCGTACAAGCGCCGGTCCAGCGAAGTCGCCCTTCGTAACATCCTTAACCTGGGTGAGTTTCACCGCCTCGACCACCGCATGCACAACAAGGTCATGGTGGTGGATAACCAGGTCGCTGTCATTGGTGGACGCAATCTTGCCAGTGACTATTTCGGTTATCACGAAACGGATAATTTCCGCGACCTGGAGGTTGTCGCGGGCGGCTCTGTCGTGCAGGACCTGGCCGCCGGTTTCGACGATTACTGGAATGATCAATGGTCTTTCCCGATAGCGGAAATCATGGCGCAAAGGGCAGGTTCCGGAACGCCCCGGACTGCTGCGCGAACTAATCCCGCGGTCGCTGCAGTGCACGTAGAGCAGACTTTGCAGCAACGCCGCCAGGATTGGGTTCAGTTGGTGGAATCTGCGCACAGTGGGCAGGCGAGACTGTTACTCGACCGCCCTCCGGAAGCATCCCCGGCCGCTAAGGACGAGGCGCCGGTGCAAGTGGGCCGGGAACTGGTTAAGCAGATCGACGCAGCCGAGTCCGAAGTCTGGCTGGTATCGGCCTACTTGATTCCCACGGAGGAACTGGAAGCGGCCATTCAACGCGCCGAGAATCGAGGCGTCCAGGTACGGATACTGACAAACTCCATCAATTCGAATAACCACCTGTCGGCGCATAGCGCGTATCGCAAGCACGTCAAGACACTGGTGGAGATGGGTGTCGAAGTGCATGAGGTCAGGAACGATGCGAAAGATCGGGACCTCTATATCGAATCTCCTGTTGAAGATAAATCCCTGTGCCTGCACGCCAAAGTGCTGCTGTTTGATGACGACAAGGCTTTCATCGGCAGCGCCAATTTGGATCCACGCTCCATGCGTATCAACACCGAAATGGGCCTGCTTATCGAAAGCCCTGAACTGAACCGGGAGTTACGCCAGGCGCTGGAGCCGGACTTCTCGCCACGTAACGCCTGGCTGGTTAAGGCAGGTGAAAATGGAGACCTGACCTGGGTATCGGACGAAACAGTGCTGCAACACCAGCCGTCACACCACTTTATGCGTCGCATCGAAGACTGGTTCCTGACCCTGCTGCCCATCGAAAATGAAATGTGATTGATCGGGTGAGTTTCATGATGAGATCCAAAACAGTAACACTGATATGCGCCGCGGCGTTGAGCATGGTTTGGGCCAGTGCGGATGTGTCAGCCGCGCCGGTCTCCGGTGAGGTCACCGAGTTCCGAGCCGCGAGTGGACTGGTCGAGCAATGCATTCGTATAACGGATTTTCCGGGCGCGCACTATACGAAACACGACCGAAAAACCGAAAAGGACTATTGCGAACTGGATTTTGCGAAAATCGCGGTATGCCCAAAGCTCTGGAGCACCAGCCCTGGCACCATACTTTACGAGATTGACGGCACGGACTACGCTGGTTTCGAGCGCGAGCACTGCGCCGACGGACACCACGCCAAGGCCGCGGCCCTTCACCATCCCGCGAACTTCAAGGTTTCAGTGAACGCCAGCGACACCAGCGCTACCTATGCGCCATCTTCCTGGGTTTACTACCACTTGTCGCGGTACTTCCGCACCGGCATCCATGTTCCGGTGGCAGTTTACCGCAGCACTGACGCGCAGGAACACAACCGGCGGGTGACCAAGCCGGCGCTGGCCATCGTTGCCAATCGCCACGGGTTGGGCATGTTGCGTGCGGGCTGGCATTTCCTCGACGCGGTCGAAACCGGGCGTCAGGCAGGCAGTGGCGCCAACGCTGTGCTGACCGATAACGGGCGGCAAATTTTCGGGGTCATGCTGGACAGCAAAGGTGACCGCTACAAGGCAGAATTCAACGGCACACGCGAATCCGGCTGGGGTTCCGGCCAAAACAATGACTTCCAGCAGACCGCGCCGTTCCTGGCCCTGCGTGACAGTCGGCCGGTTGCCGAGGCCGCAGAACTGTCGATTCGCGAGGCGCGGAAAAACCCGCGCATGGCCAAATCACTGGCGGCAGACACCCCAGTTGAGCAGATCGCGTTCTGGATGAAGGACGTGCTTGAAATTACGCTGCTGGATTACATCCTCGGGCAGCAGGATCGCATCGGCAATATCGACTTTACCTGGCGCTGGTTCTGGATAGAGGACGGTACGCTGCAAACCAGGAGCGCCCACGACAAAGCGATACCAGCCGATATCGCGGCACTTAACCCACTGCGCTTGCGCCAGTCCGCAATCAATGACAACGACGCCGGCGTGCGCGCCGGTTACGCCGATTTTGCCGCAAAAACACATATGCTCGAAGGACTACGCCATTACAACCCCGGCCTGTACCAGCAACTGGGGCGCCTCGCCGCGGATTTCGAGGCCAGGGGGCCGGCCTGGACCTGGCTAACGGCGAGCGCGGGGCTCAGCAGCAAGGAGGCCGCGACCATCGCCCGCCGCACCGGTGAAGCATTTGCCCTGTTACAGGCCGATTGTAAAAGCGGTGCGCTGAAACTCGACCTGGAGCCGACTCAATTATTGATGGCCCCTGGAGTTGCTGCGGGTGAGGCGGACGTGTCTTGCGACATTGCATCGTGAAGAGAGGCCGTTGAAGGAGCGGTAAGGGTTGCTCTTGCTGGCCATCCCTGGTGACTGCTAAACTCCAAAAAAGCCGGAAAACCATCCCATGTGTCGAATAGTCGTCTGGATTTTTGCTGTTCTTTATGTGGCAGCCATCGTCCTGTTGCTGGTGGGAACCTTCGGCCTGTTCGGTAACGAAAAAGACCCGCTTTCGGGCATATTCCTGCTGCCACTCGGACTGCCCTGGGCGTTGATCGTACATGTCGTACCAGAACCTTTGTGGCCCTGGCTGGCGGGGCTGGCCCCGGCTATCAACCTGGGCCTGCTCGTCATGCTTTGTCGGTACCTTCGTCAATCAAGGATTTTCAGCCCCCCATCGAAATAGGAGAGTCATAATGGAAAGTGTTGTTGGAACATTGGTCGGAGCCCTTATTGGCCTCATCATCGGCCTGGTTATCATTGCGCTGGTCACACTCTTTTTCCGCTGGATCTGGAATATGACCATGCCGGAAGTATTTGGTATCAAGGCCCTGACCTTCTGGCAGGCTTTTCGAGTGCTGTTGCTGGCATCGATCCTGTTCGGTGGCGGAACCCGGGTTATCGAGCGCGGCCACGAAGTGGTCACTACCGATACTATCGAAAACGCGGCGAATTGAACCATCCGAAAGTAGACCAGGTTAAAAAGACAGGTAAAGTTTTTTCATTGCGGGTAGCGGGCTGTTTGCTGCTGATCCTGCTCAGCGAGACGCTGTTTGCGGAGTCTTTTGCACTGATCTCTGATCTGAACGGGCGTTATGGCAGCATTTCGTATCACCAGCGTGTGGGCGATGCAGTCGAAGCCATCATTGAGTTGCAGCCTGATTTGGTGGTTTGTACCGGCGATATGATTGCCGGTCAGCAGCAGCCACGCCTCGACCAGGACTGGCTCGATCGCATGTGGGCGGGGTTCAACCTCACGTTAGCCGATCCGTTCAGGCGCGCCGGCATCCCTTTGCTGGTCACTCCGGGTAATCATGATGGCTCCGCTTATCCGGAGTATGCGTTGGAGCGCCAGCGCTTTGCAGCCCAATGGGACGAGCGTGTGCCAGAGCTGGAAATGCTGGCCGGCAGCCAGTGGGCGCGACGTTACGCAGCTCGTTCAGGATCAATCCTGCTGCTCGGTTTTGACGGGACCCAGACTGGCCCACTGCCACCTGAGGAGCTAAGGTTTGTTGAGGAAAACCTGCAGAAATTTGGGTCTGATGCGGGCGTGACAATGGTCTTTTCTCACTTGCCCATGTGGCCGCTGACCGAGGGTCGTGAGCATGAAATCATCGATGATCCGGCGCTGCTGCAAGTTCTCCATCGGCATGGCGTCGATGTCTACGCAAGCGGCCATCACCACGCTTTTTTCGCGGGTACCGATGACGCAGGAATGATCCATGTTGGCAATGGCTCTTTGGGCGGCAACACACGGGTTTTTAGTGGCCAGAAACAGCGCCAGCCACACAGCTTTACGATTCTGACGGTTGAGGACGGGTTGGTGAGCGTGGTTTCAAGCGCGGCGCCTAATTTCGCGGAAGCGGTTTCTGCTGACCGCCTACCGGCCAGCATCTCAGGTCCGCTTGGTACTTTGAAACGGATTGATGGGCCGGTCGCTCTTCGCCCCTGAGTCATGGTTGCCGTCCTTCAGGACATAGCTGTGCACCCGGTTCGGGGCCAACAGGCTCGTCGTCAGGCGCCGGGATCGGCTTTACTGGCGCGGTATTCTGCTGGCTGGCAGATTCGGGCATATTTCCGGTGGTTTCGGGTTAGCAGCCAGAGCGTCAAAAATGGGTTCGAATTTCAACCATGAAGGGTCTCCCCCAGCGCTAGCCGCCCTCAATGGCTGCAATCGGCACTTCCCAGATCTCACCGTTGGCGAAATGCAGTATCCACATATCGCCTTCCAGCTGCGCCTCGACCTCCCGGTTGGTCGCATTGACATAATCTGTCATGAAGTTGATCGTGAATTGCTCGCCCATCTGGTTCTGCACCACGATGGAAGCCTGGTTGTTTTCCATGCGCAAAATGCCGGCCGGACAATTGCCGAATTCGGGGTCGCCTTCAGACTTGCAGCTTAGCAGCGTTGTGGCATCGTACTCGTCGGTCGTAAACGGCCACGTTGGGCTGCTCTCGTCCTCTGGTTCCAGCATCTTGGTGTTCCAGTAAACATAAACGCTTTCATCCGGAAACCGAAAAATCAGCCCCTGGTCGCCCAGGCCGCGTTGCCGGTAAACCATTCGTCCGTCCTGGTCTTTGAAGTTACCCGGGGTTTCGCTGACCGGCGAAAGGTCATGGGTCACGCCATCGTCACGGGTGAGGGTGATGTAACCCTGGCGCTGGGAAAACGTGCAGGGAATCAGGACATCGGTGTGGTCTTCGCCTATTGGATAAATTTCGCAGGCAGCTTCTGTCCAGTCGGCCGGTGCCGAAACTGCCCAGGCGGCCGCACATGCGGCCGCAATGATAGTCAATCTTTTCATGCAGGAAAGCCTCCCTGGTAGTGTCACGCGAATCGCGCAAATTAGCTGAATTATCGGAAACTATCCTGCCTCCCTTTTCAATAAAGGTGATAGCTGGAATCCAGCAATCGCCCGCTGCTGTTGAAATGGCAGGTGTAAGAACCTCGCTGGTCATTTCTGCGGAGATATTTAACCTTGATTTCTCCCTTTAGGTCGCGGCCATTCAATTGACTGCTTTTCATGTGTACGTTTGCGGTCCCATCATGTTCATCCCTGAGCCGATACTGAAGCATGTCGTGGCAGTCATCTTCAAGTATGGTTTTACTTGTGCTGATACTCGATTTTTCATGGTGGTCATCATCTGACTGTGATGCAAGCGCCGCAATGATGGCCAGGCCAGCACCGACAGCAATCGCAGTACCGATATTGCTGTCGTCGTCATCGTCATCGTATTTATACTCCGGGTGACGGTCATGCGGTCCGTTGTAAGCATAGGATTTGACACGACCATTCTTGATTTTGCAGTTGAACGGGTACTTGTGGTTATGAACCCGGACTTTGCCCTGGATTTTGAACTTGTGATGACCCAACTGGTCAGTGAGCAAGTCGCTGAATTGATTCACTCCGTAAACTTCTGTGATCTTGCTTTTGCAGAGCTTTCTTGCCTGATGCGGCTCTGAAGCTGCAAGGGTCGAAGAAAATACCAGGCTCACCGAAAAAACCATGGCAAGCTTGAATAGAACACGTTTTGTCATAATCCTCTCCTTGATAAATAGCGCTTCATAAAATTGCAAATCGAGCTCCTCGACTCGGAACCCGGACATTTACCAAAAGCCAGCTTATCAGAACCTGCTCGGACAACAATCCGAATGTCCCCGGCGATGCTGGATTTTGTTCGCAAATTCCTTCAAGCAGAGAAGCGTTGTTGCCGAACCACGAGCGGATGGTTTATCGCTACAATAGGCTCTTCCCGGGCTTTTTATTTGCAATTTTGTTGTTCATTATGTCGGTTTGTGGGAGTCCACCGGAAACAACTGGAATTTTCCTGATGCAAAATAACAATACAGACGGTTCATGGCGCCCAGTTCCGCTGCTCGTCTGTAACGTGGCCGCAGTGCTGCTTATCCTCAGCTGGTATCTGCCCGCGGGCAGATTGCTGTGGGAGCCGCTGGACGCCTGGTTTTTCTACACGCTGAACGGCAGTCTGGCTGAAGGACACTATTGGCAGACTTTTTGGGCCATGGCCAATACCCAACGTTTTGATATCGGGTCGGCGCTGGCGATCCTGCTGGTATACAGCTTTTACCTCTTCAGTGGCAGCCGTGACCAGTTCGAAGAGCGCACTACCGCCGGTGCGTTCATGCTGGTCACTGTTTTCATTGCCATTCAGTTTTCGAAAACCTTTCTCGACTACGGCCGCCCGGGCCCATCGACGACTTTGCAATCCTCGATCCTGTTGAGTGAAGTCATTACCGGGTTCGAGTTCAAAGACCAGTCCAACAGCAGCTTCCCCGGTAATTACGGCATTGCCCTGATCATGTTCGCCGCGATGATCTGGTACTTCGCCGGCCGGGTTTACGGTCTCACCATGACGGGATTGACCGTTTTACTACTGTTGCCGCGCCTGGTCGTCGGTGCTCACTGGTTCACCGACAATGCAGTCGGCGCTGCATACGTTAGCTTGATAGTGCTCGGCTGGACGCTGGCGACACCGCTGCCCCAGTGGTTTATCAAAAAGGTTAAACCACTGGTCAGCAGGTTCAATGCGATTGTTGAAAGTATCCTGAGTTTTTTCAACGGAGGCCGAGAAAACCTGGAGGCTGAGCTGGCCAATGCACCGCGCTACTCGTTAAAGGGGTTCTGCATGGGCAGCGCAGATATCATTCCCGGGGTCAGCGGCGGCACCATGGCGCTGATCCTGGGTATCTATGAAAGGCTGCTTCGCGCAATTCGGTCATTTGACCGTTTTTGGGTCGAAAATGTCTTCCGATTCAAATGGAAGGCAGCCTTCGCGGCCAATGACCTGTTGTTCCTTATGCCACTGGTTGCGGGAATACTGATGGCGCTGATTTTCTTCACCCGCATTGTTCCCCTGCCGGCCCTGATTGTCACCCATCCGGAAATCATTTACGGGTTGTTTTTTGGACTGATAGTCGCCTCGGTCGTGATTCTGATGGGAGAAGTCGAAAGGTATGGAGCCCGGCAGATTTTCATCGCGCTCCTCGGGGTGCTGCTTGGATTTGTGATCGTGAACCTGGTGCCGGTTGAAACGCCGACCGCCAACTGGTTCATTTTCCTGTGTGGGTTCGTGGCGATTAGCGCGATGCTCTTGCCTGGTATTTCCGGATCATTCATTCTGCTCATTCTTGGCAAATACGCCTATATCATCAATGCACTGGGTGAATTCAACATCGCGGTTATCCTCAGCTTCGGAGCTGGGGCGTTCACTGGCCTCATTGTGTTTTCGCGCGCTATTGTCTGGTTATTGAAGCACTATCACCAGGCCACCCTGCTGATGATCAAGGGCGTCCTGATTGGGTCTCTATGGATCATCTGGCCTTTCCAGGAGCGCATGTACGAGAGCGTGCGGGGCAAGGAAAAGATGATCGGCTCTAACCCGGTTTGGCCGGACGCGTGGTCTGGAACCGTTACTGCCTCGGTCACCTTTATGCTGGCGGGCTTTGTGCTGGTGATGGTGATACATCGCCTGTCGTTGCGCCACAGAGTTGCATAACAGCCATCTCGATTCCGGATTAGCGGCTTATTGATTTTTTGTTTTGACAGGCCCACTTTCAGGAACAACTATATTTTCTAATTCAGACTGGTTTATGTTGCGTGAACGCTCACATCGGATTCCAGCCGTTTACCTAACCGATTCCGGGCTTCCTCAAGGTCGAAATCAGCCTGGAGTCCACGAAATCTATGCAAGACCAATCGGCCAATAGCGGAAATCGGCAACTCTTTTCACAAACAATTATCCGATGGCAGGGTACTATGATCTTGATCAATAATAAGACTGTATCCGCCAGCAATTGGCGGGACCGGTCAGGGAGAAACAAAAATGCAAGCAAGTAGGATTCCTGTTAGAGCGATCACGATTCTACTGGCAGGAGTCATTGGGTTTTCAGGAACCATTGAAGCCGGCGATCGACCCAATTTCCTGCTTGTAGTAGCCGACGACCTGGGCTGGACGGACATTGGTAGTTACGGTGGAGAAATCGATACACCAAATCTCGATTCGCTTGCAAAGCAAGGCGTGAAGTTCACGGACTTCCACGTATCGGTAAGTTGCTCCCCAACCCGTTCAATGTTGCTGTCGGGTAATGATAACCACGTGGCGGGACTCGACACTATGGGTGAATTGCTGGCGGCGAACCAGCGCGGAAAACCCGGCTACGAAGGGCATCTGAACCACCGGGTGGCCTCACTGGCCGAAGTGCTGCGAGCAGGCGGTTACCTACCTACCTCGGCGGCAAATGGCACCTGGGCCACGAACCGGGCTCATTGCCTTTTGACAGGGGCTTCGAGCGCAGCTTCTCCATGCTGGTGGGAGGCGCCAGTCACTGGTCCGACATGCTTGGCATCCTGCCGATGGACGATCCGGCAAAGTACTCTCTGAATGGGAAGCTACTGGAGAGCCTGCCGGCTGATTTCTATTCGAGCAGGAGCTACGCAGATTTCCTCATGGATGCGATTCGAGAGAACCGCGGAGATGGCAAACCGTTCCTGGCTTACCTGTCATTCACCGCAGTACACGATCCCGTGCATGTACCGGAGCCCTGGCTGTCGAAGTACCGGGGACAGTACGACGAGGGGTACGAAGTATTGAAAGCCAGGCGGTGGCAAGCCGCAAAAGATGCCGGAATCGTGCCGCAGGAGGCGCAACTGGCCGACCGCGACCCCATGATCAGACCCTGGGACGAGCTGAATGACGAGGAGCGCGCACGAGAAGTCAAAGGCATGGAAGTCTACGCCGGAATGCTGGACGCGATGGATTACCACTATGGCCGTGTGGTGGATTTTCTCAAGGACATTGGTGAATTTGAAAACACGGTGATCATCTTCATTTCAGACAATGGTGCGAATGCCTGGTATTCCGAGGAATATCCGGATGCGGATACACCTGAGTTTCGCAACCAGTTCGATTACAGCACCGAAAATATTGGGAATCCCGGATCCAACCATGCTTACGGTATTGGTTTTGCAAGCGGTTCCGGCGGCCCTCTGGACAAATTCAAGATGACGGTAAGCGAAGGCGGAATCCGGGTGCCACTGTTGATTGCCGGCCCTGGCATCCAAAATGGTCACCAGAGCGATGCGTTTAATTATGTAAGGGATGTCCTGCCAACCATTCTGGATATGGCCGCAGTGGAGTATCCGGCGGAATTCAATGGCCACAAAGTCCAGGCGCCGCGTGGTCGTTCGATGAAGGGCCTTCTGTACGGTTCCAGTAACGCAATCTATGCCGATGATGAATTTGTCGGCGGAGAAATGGGCGGCGGCAAATGGATGAGACAGGGTGATTTCAAGGCGACGATGATTCCCCGGCCCTATGGCACAAATACCTGGAAGCTGTTCAACCTGGCTGTAGACCCTGGTGATGCAAATGACCTGGCGGCGGCCATGCCTGGAAAATTGGAGACCCTGAAAGCTGCCTGGGATAAGTATGCCGCAGATGTTGGAGTGATCCCGGCTGAGTAGTCAATCCTCTGGACCAACTCTCCGTTTTCCGTTCCGGGTCGGAAGCCGCTATCAGGCCCTTTATCGTGCTTATAGCCGTTGTTGAGCGGTGAGCGGAACAAATTCTGGGCAGCACCCTGACCGCTCTAATAGCTGGTAGCGGCCAGAAGAAGAACAACCATAATTTTAAGCCGTA
>JAOUCS010000249.1 GCA_029859645.1 Lysobacterales bacterium
TCTACGAGGCCTTCCGTCGACGGGAGGTTTTTGCGACGTCCGGGCCGCGCATCTCGCTGAAATTTTTCGCGGGTTACGGATTTGAGGACAGCATGCTGACGAGCGCAGACGGAAGCCAGCGCGCATACGCCAACGGTGTGAGTATGGGTGGGGAGCTACCGACCGACCCTGGAGGGCAGGCGCCGGGCTTTATTGTGATGGCCGCGGCCGACCCACAGAGCGCGCCCTTGCAGCGAGTGCAGGTCGTCAAGGGCTGGATCGATGCCGGGGGCAACACCCATGAAGAGGTGATTGATGTCGCCTGCGCCGGTGGCGCAGAGGTAGACCCAGCGACAAAGCGTTGCCCCGACAACGGGGCGCGGGTCGACATCTCTGACTGTTCGATCAATCCCGAGACTGGTTCAGAGCAGCTGTTAGCCATGTGGCGCGACCCTGAGTTCGATCCATCACAGCGCGCATTCTACTATGCGCGGGCGATTGAGAACCCGACCTGTCGCTGGTCTACCTGGGATGCAGTCCGTGCAGGTGTGGCGCCAAGGCCAGATCTTGCCAGGACGCTGCAGGAGCGTGCCTGGTCATCGCCAATCTGGATCGAAGTAGAGGACAGATAAATGACCTATTGTGAGCAAATACCCCTGTTTCAGGGGATGAGGAGACTTACCAGATGAAAGATTTATTCTCTGTCAGCGGCAAGGTAGCCGTTGTTACCGGCGGTTCCAGCGGAATCGGAGCCATGATTACACAGGGGTTGGTGGAACACGGTGCTCGTGTCTATATCACTGCACGCAAGGTGGAGCTATTGGAAGCCATGGCGAAAGAAATGTCTGCGCTGGGGGAGTGCGTGGCGATACCCTCAAACCTCGGCACCATGGATGGGGTGGCGGCTTTCGCCGCAGCTGTGCTTGAGCGTGAAGACAAAATCGACATCCTGATCAATAACGCCGGTGCAACCTGGGGTGCTGATATCGACGAGTTCCCGGAAAGCGGTTGGGACAAGGTCATGGACCTGAACGTGAAATCTGTGTTTTTCCTGACCCAGAAGTTCCTTCCGGCCCTGCGTGCCAGTGGCAGTGTTGGGGACCCTGCACGGGTGGTTAACATCGCCTCCATCAACGGAATCACCCATCCCCACATGAACAACTATTCCTACTCCGCGAGTAAGTCTGCGGTCATTCAACTGACCCGTCATATGGCAGCGGATCTTGCCCCCGAGGGCATTAATGTGAATGGTATCGCGCCGGGCTATTTTCCCAGCAAGATGACTCGCCATATGGCGGATGCCTCAGCGGAAATCGCTAGCGGCACGCCGACCCGCACCGTGGGGACGGCCGAGGATGCGGCGGGAACGGCACTATACCTGTGTTCCCGAGCCAGCAACTATGTCTGTGGCCACACCATCGCCATGGATGGCGGCGTAATAGCGAACGCGGGGTAGGCAATGAGAAGGCTCAGTAAACTTTCCCGTTCGATCGTCGGCTCTGTGGCCGTTGAATCCCTATGACCGCTATGCCATCAGCGGTAATTCAGAGGATCTGACCTATGAAGCCGACGGTAGCCTGCGGATTCTCATCGGTGGAGAGCCGCCTGAGGGGAGGGTAGCCAACTGGTTGCCGGCGGGCGAAGAAAAAACCCGAATCTCCTTGCGTGTTTACGGGCCGGAGAAAGCCATGCTCGAACGCACTTGGAAGCCGCCTCAGGTGACACGGCTTTAGTGTGGCAGCAGCAAGAGAAAGAGAAAGAGAAAGAGGATCGGTCAGTATGAAACGTGTAATAGTCACCGGCGCTGCCAGTGGCCTGGGCCGAGCGATTGCGCTCAGGTACGTCAGGGAAGAAGCGGACATTTGTATCAGGCCTCAGAGCTGGATGCCGATCAGGTGGCAGATATTGCTTACCAATCAATGCAAAGGAATCAATTGATTTGCAACCCCCATAAACTGGGTAAGCGCGCTTATTTCGTTAAGCGGTATTTGCCCTGGCTCTTTGCTTATGCAATGTGTAAGGCTGCTAAAGGGACTAAAAAGGCTGACCCCGAGTGAGACAAACTATGAACAAATGTAACAAGGTACCCGGCATGTGGGCTTGCGAGAAGAACAAGCGTCGAAACGGTTGGCTGCACGTTGCGCTGGTTGCGGGCATTGCCGCGATTCTGGCTGCCT
>JAOUCS010000250.1 GCA_029859645.1 Lysobacterales bacterium
AATTTGTGCGTATTCAATTTCCGACATTTTCAGATTTTCCCTTCGAGTCAATCACGCATGACCAACAAGATTTAGAAAGAAAGTGATGAGCCTAACAGGATTCAACCCTTGGACCATCGCGTTAACACAACATAATTAAGACTATCTGAATCCGCAAACCCCAGTCCACCACGCAGGCGGCCGCTAAGCGCAGGACGTTTCTTCACTTAAGCTCTCTGATAAGTGACATAAAAGGCTTCTGGGTGGCCGGTTGTTGCGTTTAAGAATAGTCGTTCAAAACTGGATTGCCAAACAGGACTTCAGACCAGGCAGCCGTGCGGGCGCTGGCCTTCAAGCGGATACGAATCCTTTATCGTTGTTGGCAGGCACAAACACCCTACGACGAACTAACCTATCTGGAAGCCTTGCGTCGGCGTGGTTCCCCGCTGCTCATCCAGTTGAGCACCATGGCAGAAAATGCTTGACTGAATAACTCAGGGCGTGAAGCAGCTATCAGCAACCTCCTATTGTGCGAATGCAAAGTCTCCGGCGATACCCAACAGGTCTGTCGTGTATGCCTTCTGAAGATAAAACATCGTATCGTTTCTAAGCCATTCACCTGTAGCAGCACTACCCAATTTGCCACCACGTGTGAAAAGTTTGCCTTCAATTCCATTGACCCTTACGTCCACACCGCTGATGGAAGTATCTGTGACATCCCACAAGACCTCCGTCGATGACACATCCAGTGGATCACACACTTCAATTACATCCGGATCAACCAATAAGGGAGATAATGGACAAGTGTCAGGACCAATATCGGCTTTTACAGTAGCAACGAGGGTCTGCGTTCCCGGATTGACAAGGAAGAATGCCATTCCAAGTCTTGCCCACAGGCCGGTCAATATGTCTCCAGTTCCCCGGACCCTTGCAAATAATTTTTCCGTCGGTGGTCCTGCGATGTATATATCCAAATAGTCAAAACTGGATGACCAACTAAGTCTGACCGTTGCCGTGCGATCAGCAACACAGGGACCTTCAACTTTAGACTCAAAAACAGCGATGCTGTCCTTACTGTCCAATGCAAATATCTCGGCGCGGACCTGCTCCCGCTGATCAACTCTGTTCATCCAAACTGCAGTAAATTGACCACCCTCGACTGAGGCAACGCTCAGAGGCAATCCGGAATTGGATTCGTAACCATTGCCAACACTGTAGTCAATGAACGAGTGAGGCAGAACCATGTTACTGACGTTAAGAAGAACCTCTGCCATTTGCGTTTCCAGCGTCGAACCTATCAATACCGGCCCTGACTCTGTAGTCCAGGCAGTTGTAAATTCAGTTTCAGATTTCTTTAGAATTCCTCCTGACCCGCGGGCAAGATCGGAGCTAAAAAGCGGGCTCACCGCCTGACCGGTTTTATCAAACACTTGCCATTTACCCTCAATGTCGGCGTATCGACCGCCGTCCATCCAAGCAACTACGAAATGCTCATTGTTCAACCACTGGACGTTTAGACCCCAGACAGTACTGCTTTCCACCTCAACCGGTTTTTAAAATCGACGATCCATCGGAGGAAAAAGTTCGGAGTCGTAAGCGGCGTACTCTGTCGAACGAAGTAATGCTGGCATCAACGTAGGCTATGGCTAACTCCCCGTTCCCGTTTAAAGACACTGCCGAAAGGAGCGAATAGGCCATTTCCAGAGAAGGGTCCACCGGATAGGGTGATTCATGTGTGGGAAGGAAATCGGCACCAAAAAATAAAAATTGGGGCCATTCCTGGTCAAAATTCATATCGCCCACGGGTGCAGTCCTGCCCAGGACTACGACAAATTCACCGCTCGGAGCCATATCAATAGATGGCAAAGCATCTGTTTCATGGGCCAGTATTTCTGCATCAGCAAGTGGTTTGCCTGCGGCATCAAATGACCGCATCCAGATTGAATAATCAAGCCGGTTGTTATTCTCCAGAGCCTGACGCCAAACAACCACAAAACGACCTTGTGCATCTGCAGCCAGTATCGGACCCATGGGCCAGCCAGGGCTACCGGGCTCGTCCACGCGGATGGTATCCCTCAGGGATACACCGGCGAGTGAGTATGTGTTGACGAAAACGCCTGTTTGATAATCCAGAGGCGGGACGATCTCTCCAGCGTGTTCAAAACCACCGCCA
>JAOUCS010000156.1 GCA_029859645.1 Lysobacterales bacterium
ACACGATCTCAGGTTCCGCGATTACTTTCTGGACGCCCAGTTACTTGCAACACCCCATTTATAATTCTTATACATTGGGCGGATCTGGGCGCTTGTGAGTCCGATCCTGGCGAGCCTCCCACCGAGCCCCCGGTAACAGCAACAGATCTGCAAATTTTCGGTGTCTGGCACTGCGGCAATAGCTACTGCGATTGGAGCAGCCCGCGGTATACCGCGCCGGGTGATGAGTTCGATCTGGCGAACAGATGGATTATCGACCGTAATCCCGATCCCGGGGTTCAGGGTCCACCCTCTGTGAATCTTGTTGTGCTGAGCTTTCTTGAACCACTGGAGCTGCTCAAAGGAACCGTTTTCCGATGGTGTGCCTAAAGGCATGACGCTCGACGTCGTCGAGTACTTCAAGTCGCACGATATCCGAGTAATGGTTTCCATGGGCGGAGTCACCTACACGGACGCGTGGAACGAGGCGCTGATAACCGATCCGATAAAACTCGCAGACCTGGCCTTTGATCTTGTAGTGAGCCTGAATCTCGACGGCCTGGAAATCGATTGGGAGAATGGCAGGCCGACCGAGCTACAGATGGATGGTATGGAAAGGTTCATCGAACGGTACAACTTTCGCCGTGAAGGCCTGGACAATCACTACCTCACGCTGGATCTGGCAGTCGGGAATCGCTACCTGCAGGAGTTGAGCCGTCGGGCATCTGCCGACTGGTTGCCCAATGGCAAGATCGACTACATCAACGCCATGGTACCCAGGGGTGAGCCCTCGATTGACCAGTGGCAGGAGCATGTCGATGGCAAGTCGAACTACGACCCCCCGATTGCACCCAAAGCGCCAGCGAAGGTCGCGGTAAGCCTTTGGCTGACGGACGGCCGGCGCCCCAACGAGAACTGTGTTGACTATGAACAGTCCTCAATGAAGGACAAACTCGACTACGTGCAGACCGTGTTGCCCAATGGAGAAGGCATCACGCCGGGATTCCTTGGCTATATGTTCTGGGCCGCAGAGTGTCCGGCAACGCGGAACGTGTGCACAACGCCCCCCAACGGTTGTGAGGGAGGCATGGGTGTTGGCGCAGGCAGTATGGAGATACCTATCCCGATCCCCGCACTGCGTGCGGAGTGATTGTTGCCAATCCTCAGGGTGAGGCAAAAGGTTATTGCCAAGTTAAGCCACCAATATTGATAGATTGGGTGGATGAATACCTACAAGCGCCACCGATTCCCTTCCGACATCATCAGCTACGCCGTCTGGCTGTACTATCGCTTCAATCTCAGCCATCGAGATATAGAAGACCTTCTGGCTGACCGAGGCATCATCGTCACCCGGGAATCAATCCGCCTCTGGTGCATCAAGTTCGGTGCCCTGCACGCCCGTTTTGAGGTGTGAATTCAACTGATCAACGCAACACCCTGCTATCTTCAAGAGAAAACAGGAGTGTCGCCATATGCCACGAAAAACTCGTCTTCATTACACCGATGAAATGAAATCCTATATCTGGGATCGCTATAAGGCAGGTGATTCCGTCTGGTCAATTGCCAGGTCATTTGATCGATCCTCGTCGTCTATACACGGCTACCTGTCACGCACTGGCGGCATCCGACCGCCAGAGAGGAAGCGACCGAATCGATGCCTATCCCTCCTGGAGAGGGAGGAAATCTCCAGAGGCATCGTGGCTGGATTATCCATTAGAACGATTGCCTCAGACCTGGGACGAGCCCCCTCGACGATCAGTCGAGAGATCGATAGGAACGGAGGCTTGGCGGGCTATCGAGCCAGCCAGGCGGATCAGCGCGCCTGGGACCGGGCTAAAAGACCTAAAAGCTGTAAACTGGTGCTGAACCGGCCACTTTACCGCCGAGTAGAAGCAAAGCTGAAGCGCAAGTGGTCACCGCAGCAGATCGCTGGCTGGTTAAAGCAAGAGTATCCGGGGGACGATAGGAACCAGGTGTCGCACGAGACGATCTATCAAAGCCTATTCATACAAGCCCGTGGAGCTTTTAAAAAAGAGTTTCAGGAATATCTGCGTTCCAAGCGGCATATCCGTCGTTCCCGCACCTCCACCCTCAAAGATGACGGCCTCGGTGGTATCCCGGGTGCCGTGTCTATCCGCGAGCGGCCAGCTGCGGTGGAGGATAGAGCAGTTCCCGGTCATTGGGAAGGCGATCTCATCGAGGGCTCACACAAGACTTGCGTCGCCACGCTGGTCGAACGGCACTCTCGCTATGTGATGCTGGCGAAGATCGACAAGAAAGATACTGAGACAGTCATAAACGCACTGATCAAGCAGGCCAGCAAACTGCCTCGTGAGCTGTACAAGTCGCTGACCTGGGATCGAGGAACAGAGATGACCGGACACAAGCGGTTCACACTCGCAACGGATATCCAAGTGTACTTCTGTGACCCCAAGAGTCCTTGGCAAAGAGGTTCGAACGAGAATACTAATCGCCTGTTAAGGGAGTATTTGCCGAAGTACACGGACTTATCCGTGTATTCCCAGTCAGAGCTGAATTGGATCGCTAGGGAACTCAATGAGCGGCCACGGAAAACGCTGGACTACGAAACACCAGCTGCTAGATTTAATGCATGTGTTGCAGCGACCGGTTGAATTCGCAGGTGATAGCGGACATCGCCACAAACCCATTTTCACTTTTTTTTAAAATCAGAAATCGAAATTTGCTCATTTTGTGTGGGGGCGGCTACCACCACATAACCAATTGCGATTCCCCCTCCCCGGGGGGGTGTTTTCCCGGACGATTGCGCTCCAACTCAAACGAGCTTAAAGCAAGATATACCTTAGAGGCACCCGCTACGGACAGGCCCATAACAAAAAATCATAACTCGTGGGTAGCAGGTTGTTCCCGGGGGTATTTCTGGGGGTATCTTGCCAACAATTAGAACGAAAACACTTATATATCAGTCGGTTAGGGCACCGTTTAAGTAGCACCCGTAGCTACCATTTTCTTTGGGTGTACACCGAAGACACGGTTTACATCTGATACCGGAGACATGGCTTACAGTTTTTCCGGTAGAAACGGATTGACGGCCGGCTCGACCCGGCCACAGTCCTCATCAAAGAATCCTAGATCATACTCCATAAAGCTGACAAGCCAGATTGTGTCGGCGACTTCTCGTATGCCTACCATCTGACCTCCAAACACGGTGCTCAGGTTGATCTTGCGCCGCCCCATGCAAATACGACCACACTTGGTAACCTTCACTGTCTTGTCTTGTCTTGTCGTGGTATGGGTACTCAGGTTCTTCTGCAGGCGTGTAGGGGCGCACTGAAGGTGTAAACACCTCAGCAGGGTATTGCCCGCCAAGCGCCTGGTGGGGACGCTCGTTGTTGTAAACCTGCTGGAAGGTATCGAAGCGCCCCTGTTGTTGCAGAAAATTGAATGATGCGGGCTTGGTCGCTTCCTTCTTGAGGGTCAGGTGCATGCGTTCGTGGCGCCCATTTTGTTCTGGGTGGCCTGGCTGAATGCGTTCTATGGTGATCCCGAGCCGACATCGAGGTCTGCAGTCTTTGTGGCGGACATGTCAGGGTCATCGTCGAGGCGTCGAACCGATGTATCGAGGACCAGGACGTCATCGATCGAATACTGACTCACCTGCGCCAGAAAGAACAGGAAACACCGACTCGGCCATTGCTGTTACCACGCGCCTGGTGCCACCGACCAGAGCGCCACCTGGGACAAGGTGAATTGATGCGCAGCATCAAGAGAGGGTGCCCTGGCGTACGTTGTCACTTTTCGCTGGGAAGGGCGCGCGGTAGCAGATTCCAGACCAACAGCACCCCACTAGCAAGGAAGCCAGGGAAACCGATGGCACGAGCGGTTGCGCGCGCTCGTTCAGGATTGACCAGATAGAATGGCATGTCCAACGCCGCGAACAGGATTCTCGGGTCAATAGACGGGAATTTCGACAGGTCAGCAGGTCCAGTCGACACAATCAGCGAGGATGTCTACTCTCAATAGGCCGTTAGTATTTCCTATCCTTTGGTTTACATCATCATTACGAGCGGTTGGCTGCATGATGGCACGGGATATGAATTTTCGGGAAGGACGCCCCCCGTGCTAATTCGCTGACGGCCATTGCTGCGCATCGTGAAGTACGCGGATAACCTGCAATTGGTCAGAGCCGACTTGTCTGTAGATGACGATAAAGGGTACGCCTTCAACTACGAATTCACGGGTCCCGGTAACTCGACCTATTCGGCCCGCCCGTGGATGAGCTGGCAATACGATTTCTACTGTCTCGATAACTCTTAGTACGACGTCGATCGCAACTATTGGACTACTCTCTCTAGAAATATATTCCTCAATTTTATCGAGATCTTGCGTTGCTGGCTCAGTCCATTGCAGCTGCACGTTTGGCTTCCCATTTGGCCTTTACGTCAGCATGTTCTTTTAGTCGTCCCTCATCGGCTGCTTCAACACCAAGCTCGACTTCCCGGATAAACCACTCTTCCTGTTCAATAAACTTTTTGATGGCGTGTGCCATGAGCCAGGCACGGGGTCTATCCATGGCTTCCGCCATGCGACCGACCCGATCCAGGGTTTCATCATCCAATCGAACTGAGGTTGCCTTCATTGACATCGAGAATCTCCTAGAATCGTAGAGAACCTTATAGATTTTAACTATAGCGAGGAATGTCAGATCTGGCAATCATGGCCTGGTGAAAGAATGATCAATGCCCTACAGAGGCTCATATTGGTCGATGAGGGCAGCAAGGGCCAACTTCTTGATATTATTGAAAAATTAACAATTCGCCAGGGACAGCTAGCTGTAGGTGAGTTAAGTAAACTGTCCCCGGAATTCCGTCAATCGCCTTCATGCAGGAAATAGCGATACTCCGATGGCGTTAACCCGCTTATGCGTTTAAACAAGCGGGTAAAATCTCCTTGATCTTCGACACCGGCCAGCGCCGCTACGTCTATCAGCCGCACTTCAGCAGAATCGAGAGCAGCCCGGGCCCTCTCGAAACGCAGCGCATCGATCAACATTCCGTAAGTCAGTCCATAATCTGACAGCCTTCGCGTTACTGTTCTTACAGAGCTGCCCATCTCTTCGGCTACTTCTTCCTGGCTTACGTAGCCATACGGCAAAGAGGACTCCAGTATGGTTCTTAGCGATTTGACATAGCCGCTCTGGCTCTCCCGGTATGCCGACCGAGTTTGCTCCGCATGCAGCGCGACTGGCCGCGCCAGCAGCGCCTTGGGGAACAAAATATAACCATACGGTTGTCCGGATAGTATTTCGACACCCGGCAGCATTTCGTCCAAGCCGTGAGGCACACAATGGCTTTCGATTCCAATCTGTGAGGGCAGCCAATCGCTTCCGAACAAGGACCTGAATAATGACATATACACCCGGAGCTGGTAGTTCTGACTATGGTGATAACCCAGCGCCGCTTTTAACCCACCGTAATGAGTAAAATAAACGACCTCCTGCGCGCGCAACAGCACACCCTGGGAAATGTGCGATGACTCCTTGCTGCGAGTGTGACGCAGGATGCGCTGCAGGCCATAAAAAGGCGTCGGAACATTTTGTAACGTGACCGCGAGGTTTGGTTCCATAGCCGCACTGCCTGCACTCTGCCCCACAAGCCAGCCCAGCTGTGTGAGGCCGCTCTGCGCAGCCAGACAATCGAACAACGACCATGCTTTCAAAACGGGTATCAACTCGCCAGGGTCGTCATGCAGCGTGGGGAGCGCATGGCTAGCCAGCCAGGGCCCTGCCGCGATTCCACAGCTATCAATGAACCCAGCGAATGCACGGGGATGCGCGAACCGGGTCACTGGATCGGACTGACAGATGTCCATAGTAGCGCTCCTTTTCGGCGATTGTGCCAACGCCTGTTGGCGAAACCTTATGCCTGCACAGACGCCGTCCACATTTTACTCATGACACTTGTCCCTGCATAAGACTTGCAGCGCTATGATATGTCGAAAACGATTCGACTTCGATCAGTATTCTGGCCGAATTTGACAAACATGCGTACCTGACACTGCTAGACTCTATTTAAACTAGGTGAGGATCTAAAACCTGAGGTCGTTTCTATAGCGAAGGGGACCAAGCTTCAGACTGAAAGCCAGCTGCAAGAGGCTAACTGAAAGGCGCTGCAGTAGTTCGGTTTTCACAGAACCATGTTGGGAGGTTGCCGAGCATGAAGCTCACTACACCGCTCTTGGCGGGCGCTCTTTTTTTTCCCAGCCTGACTCAGGCTGGCGCACTGTACTTCTATGAAATGAGCAATGCTTCGGAGAGTAGCTATGCCGGCGCGGGCATGGCGGCCCGTGCAAACGATTCCGGCACCGTGTTTACCAACCCGGCTGGCATGACCCGCTTCGACGACTCCAAAATGCTGGCCGGCTTTACCGGGGTCTACATCGACGGCGGCTTCCAGACCAACGGCAACAACACCTCCACCGGCGGTAGCGGCCACGTCAACAAGCGTGTTGTGCCTGCCGGCTCGTTTTCCTATCTCAAGCCCATCAACGACAAGTGGACCTGGGGCGTCAGTGCCCACAACTATTTCGGCCTCGCCATCGACTGGCCGGGCGACTGGGTAGGCCGCAGCAGCTCAGTGAACGTGGCGTTGCTGGCACCGCAGGTGCAGCCCACCCTGGCCTACAAGGTCAATGACTGGTTGAGCGTCGGCGCCGGCGCGGCCCTGACCCTGGGCTATGTCTCCGACAAGCTGCGACACGACCCGCTGACACCGGGCGAGCAGGGTGAATACCCCGACGCCAAGACCCGCATCTCCGATACCGATTTCGCGGTGCAGGGTAACTTCGGCATCATGATCCAACCCTGGGACCACACCCGGATTGGGCTGCGCTACCTGACTGAGACCGATCTGGATTTCGAGGACGACCCCCAGACCTCCTGGCGCGACCCATTGGGCAAGGAACTCGGCGACCCCAAGGTGCCGCTGGACCTGGGCGTGACCATGCCACAGTCCGTTTCCGCGGGTATACACCACACCTACAGCGACAAACTCAACCTGCTGGGTAGTGTCGGCTGGGATGAGATTTCGGAGTTTGGCCACGTGCAGGTGGAAATCGATGACAACGGCATCCCGGGCACCACGGTTAACGCCGACTTCCGGGATACCTGGCACTTTGGTGTTGCTGCCGAGTACCTCTGGAAGCCGGACCTGCAGCTCACTGCAGGCATCAGCTACGACACCAGTATGTCAACAGGCCGCACGCGGCCTCTGGC
>JAOUCS010000157.1 GCA_029859645.1 Lysobacterales bacterium
GTTTCCACAACAGGAAAACTGCCGGAGTTTAGGAAGGATTAAAGCCCTTTTCCATGAAACTGACAAGTAACGCAGTTGTTTATTGTGTCAACTTTTCGCGCTTTCCAGTTAGATTGCCGTGAAATCTCACAAAAATGGAGTTACTGGTACTAGATTCAAGCCCGCAGCCCCGTTAGTTTGGCCGATTGCAGCTCCCAGGGCGACAGAAGCCGTGCCGCGTCCTGCTGGGAACAGCCTGTTTAGTGAAATATCGGCTTCACTCCGTCATAGGAACAACCCCGTTGACGGCGGGGCCCTCGTCTCTGGCAATATGCCTGTTCCAGTCAGAGTTATTTTTTCATCCATATGAGCGAGTATCTTGCGGATTACCTCCGGGTCTTCGATGCTGGCAATAATCCTGACCTCACCGCCGCATTCGCTACAGGTTTCAATGTCAATATTAAACACGCGTTTTAAACGCTTTGCCCAGGTCATTGAAGCCCGTTTCTCAGCGGCGGTTTGGTCTTGTTCTTCATCCGGGGTCTTGACCTTTTTTCCTTTGCCCCGCTTTGCAGGTGTGACCAGTACACGGTACTTGCTATTCGGGGCGAAAATTCCATGGAAACGGGTGAGATTAACTCTTGGTTTGGGTATCAGAGATACCAGTCTGGAGATAAAATCCAGTGGTTCGAATATCACATGGGTCGTGCCATTGCGCCAGGGAGTTTTCAGCTCATAGCGTAACTGTCCATTGCGCGTAAGCGACAGGCGCTTGGTGGATACCGCCGGTCTTGTGATGTAACGGCACAAGCGCTCCAGCTTGGCACGCTCATTGGCCTTGGTGGCAACCCCTGCATGCAATGAAAAACCAGCGGTTTCAGCCACGGGGCTTGAAGACAGGCTATCTGATTCGTCAGGCAGAGTTTGCAGTGTAAATACCTTGCGGCCCTGCTGTGGCCCTACGGCAATACGGTAAGTAATGGAACTTCCGAGTAATTGATTCAACGGTGATTCCGGGTCTTCATCCACACCATCGGCGGTGAGGTAAGTGTGTCCGGTATCCCGTTCCAGCAAGCCCTGGCGTTCCAGGGATCTGGCAACGCGGCGGGCGATGGTGTGCGTCAAATGTGTGAGTTCATCATTCGTCGGCGCCTTGACCCGGCGAAACCACAGCCGGGATTTGTCGGCACTGTCGATGTAAACACCATCCAGGAATAATAAATGGTAGTGAATATTCAAATTGAGGGCTCCGCCGAAACACTGGATCAGCGTGACTGCGCCAATCCGTGCCGTGGCTTTGGTGTAACCGGCTTTACGGGTCAGATGCGTGGCTATGGCGCGATAGACGATTCCGAGCACCTTGCCCATGACAGCGGGTTGGCTGGCAAGCAGAAAGCGTAGCGGGAATGGTACACTAAGCACCCATTGGCGCATGGGCTGGTGAGGCAGGATTTCGTCTACCAGCAGAGCGGCGCTGTCTGCCATGCGGCGTGCACCACAACTGGGGCAGAACCCCCGTTTCTTGCAGCTGAATGCGACCAATTTCTCATCGTGGCAGGATTCACAGCGGACTCTCAGGAATCCGTGTTCAAGTCTCCCACACTTCAGGTACTCATCAAATTCCTTCGTAACGTATGCCGGCAGGTGCTTGCCATGGCTGGTAAGTTCAGCCTGAAACCCAGGCCAGTACTCCTGAACGACCTGGTAGAGTAAAGTCGTTTCGGGGCGGTGGCGAACATACGCCGCAGCTGAATCTGGCCGGTGCTGGCGAACCTGGTGTGTGTGCAATCCCATGGTCCAAACAAATACTGAAAGTATTCATTTATGGTCCTGGGCGACACAATGGTCCTTCTCTCAAAGTACCGTGAGAATTGCTTGCTAATCAATGTCAGATTTTTGCTAAGAACTTACAGGCTCACACCAAGCGTACTTCTACTCTCCGCCGGCCGGCCTATGCCGACGTGATCGCTATCATGAGCGAAAGGCAGCGCAAGAGAGCACAGAACGAATTCGATGACCTGAGACGAATGTTGATGAAATTGATGGAGAACAGCGGCTAGCATGTCCTCTCTCAGGAGCGCGTTCAGACCGATGTGACCACGGGTTCCGGGTGCACCACCAACCGCACATCCTGGTAGACGGCCCATCGGACACACTTGGTACGACCCAATCTGATCCAGTCACGTTTGACCACCTCTGGCCATCATGGCCGGGGTTACAATATCGAATCACTGAATGTTGCGCCCACCGATCACCCTGAAATATCGCGTTTGACCCTGGTAACGAGGGGTTCCGATGAAGTTATCGAGCAGATCAACAATCAATTGCTGAAGCTGGTCGACGTAGTTAATACGGCCGATATGACCATGGATGACCACATCGAGCGCGAATTGCTGTTATTGAAAGTCAAAACCCGGCCCGAAACAGCACAGGCACTTCTGTCATTGTTGAAAGATACCCGGGTCCGGATTCTCGATGATTGCCCGGAAACCTACACGCTGGAGTTAACCGGTCAGAATATCCACATGGATGAATTCATATCCAAGGTGGGTGATTGCGCAGAAATACTCGCCGTGGTGCGCAGTGGTGCAATGGCGATTGCACGAGGCAGACAAGAGCTGGTAGCCTGAGGTGACTTGTGCTGTCGACTTGTGCTCGGAACTGGATTCCGAACGGCCGTGGGTGTCCTGATTAATTCCTTCTGATTAACTCTGGTATGGACACTGCAAAATTGAACTAAACCCCGTTTATTCCGAATATTCTGCTTTTATATCCCGAATATTCAGAAATCCTGAAGATCAGTGAACTACAAAAAAATAAAGGGCCATATTTTCTTTTAAACCCCATTTAATGCCATAAATCCCTTATTAACCCCCAGAGTTGAGCTCACGCGGCTCACGCACACCATTGCACATCGAGTTGGCCGTTATCTGGAACGCCAGGGCTTGATTGACCATGACGCAGGAAACATTTTTCTGAGCCAGGAAGCTGTGGATGCTTCAGATGAAGACCCAACGAATCAATTGTTGGGAAGCTGACGTGAAGGGATTCACTAATGCCGTGGGCGCAGGGATGCGCAGGAACGGCCCGTTACTTATCGCATTGCCGTGGGATCCCAGCAGGGTCGCAAGGTAATGACTTTACAGACCTTAGGCGATTGTGGAGATGACCCGTTCACTACCAGGGTGAGCAATGTTGCTGGTTTCTCGCTGCATGCCGGCATTGCTACAAAAGCCAATGAACGAGCGAAACTAGAACGTTTGTGCCGATATATCACAAGACCAGCAATATCGACAAAACGGTTATCGATGACCCGCAACGGCAGGGTGCGCTATGAGTTGAAGACCCCCTGGCGCAACGGTACGACGCATGTCATATTTGAACCGTTGGATTTTATGTTCAGGACGAACGGTATGTCGCGGGCGCATGGATGCGCAGGAGCGACTATTTCCAGGTTGGTTGCCCTGGTTCCCAGGCCCAGGGTAAACCTCACGAGATTTCATGGCGTATTCGCACCCAATAGCAAGTATCGCTCAAAGGTAACACCAGCCGGGCGAGGCAAACTTAGAAAGCGCCACCCAGCTAGTGATGTCGACCAAACCCCAGCCGAAAAACGGGCTTCAATGACCTGGGCAAAACGATTGAAGCGTGTTTTTAATCTAGACGTGGAAACCTGTGATAAGTGCGGTGGTGATGTGAGGATCGTTGCCAGCATCGAAGTCCCCGCAGTGATCAGGACCATACTTGCCCACCTCGACAATACGGCAAGTTCATCCGCGGCGGCACTGTTGCCGGATTGCCGAGCTTCGCCGAATCTGCCAGCAGGGTTATTCGACTGAGGAAACAAACTCAATCATGGCACAGATTTGCTGTTCCCACTTTGGTAATGGTATGGCTGATATCGTCCCGGGTTCAGGAATTGGCAAAAAACACGGTTGTATCCGGTCAAAATTCTGACATGAGCACAAAAAGTTGACCAGTTTACCCGGAGTTTCGGTTGAATATTTGGTGTGAGGGGATGTTTGGTACTTTGATTCTTATGTGAATATAGCGTTTATTTTGCTTATACTCCCAGCTAGCACGGATAGTTAACAATCCGCGCCTGCCTTGTAACTATCTGACCCCGGGGGCAGAAATGGAACTGCAAGCACAATCAGACGATCGTTTTCGTAAAAGTTTTGTACTAGCACTGACCATCGCTTGCACGGCTATGTTCCTGGCCATGATATGGGGATTCGTTGAGGCCTTGCTGTTAGCAGCGATATTCAGCGGGATTCTTTACCCACTCTACAGTCGGATCAAGAGAGCGATGAAAGGCCGGAGCACGATCGCATCTTTGCTGACCCTTGTAATAGCCCTGTTGATGATCGTGATCCCGTTGCTTCTGCTGCTGGGCCTGATCACGGAGCAGGCACTGGTCGTTACTGGCGAAGTTCAACCATGGCTTCAAACGCAAATCGACAATTCGGCGGCGAGTGGCGGCAAGCTACCCTCGTGGTTACCATATGCTGACACGCTTGAACCCTACCATGACCAGATATCCGCAAAAATCGCTACCATTGCTGAACACACCGCTGTCTATTTGGGAGCTAGTTTGGGGAGGGCGACCCAGGGCACGGTGATGTTCTTCCTGAATCTGTTCGTGATGCTCTATGCGATGTTTTTCTTCCTGATCAGCGGACCTGAACTGGTTCGGAAATTGATGAGTTATACACCGATTTCAGCTGCAGATGATGAGAAGTTGGTTCAGGTCAGTTTGTCGATGAGTCGCGCTACGATCAAGGGAACCCTCGTAATTGGCATCATCCAGGGGGCATTGGGTGGCATCGGTTTTGCGGTTGCCGGCATCAATTCGGCTGTGTTCTGGGGTGCGGTTATGGCGGTGTTATCGGTGCTACCCGGGATTGGTTCGATGCTGCTGTGGGTTCCGGCTGTGATTTACCTGTTTCTGGCCGGGGATGTGGTTGCATCTATTGCTTTGTTGGCCTGGTGTGCCGGCGTTGTCGGCACTATAGACAATGTCTTGAGACCAATCCTGGTCGGGCGTGATACCGAGATGCCGGGGCTGCTGATTCTGCTGGCAACGCTGGGAGGCCTCTCGCTGTTCGGTGCTTCAGGGCTGGTGTTGGGCCCCATTCTGGCGGCACTTTTCCTGGCTGTTCTGGCGATTTATAGCCGGGTTTTTGAAGATTTGCTGATTGAACCCGAGGAGGAAGTGATTGATGGATCAGAAAACTGAGTTTGAAGAACTGCAGGCGATGCAACAGAAGTCACACAGCTTGCGGCAGAAACGCGAGGAGTCGGAAAGGGAAAATTTTTCCGACGCATCTCAAAACCCAAACACGAAACCTGACCTGGATGTGGCTGGAGTTTCATCTCCCGAGTCGGGTGAGGAAACGGATGACCAGTCGGATGAGAGTATCCACCCTGAAGGTCTGATAGCCGATGCCGGGGCCTTGATGACCGAATTGGAAGAGGCGGCCGCTGAACATCCACGCCTGGCCCTGCTGGCTGCTTTTGGCATCGGTATGGTCGTCGGTCAACTGCTTTCGCGCAAATAGGAGGAATTATGGAACGTTTTGCACACAGTTTTAAGGTTTTCTGGCGCGCGGAGCGACTGCTCAAAAGGAACGAGTTACGCCTGACTGTCACGAAAGTACAGTTAACCGCGATCGCCAGCCTGGTCGGGCTGTTTGGACTGCTGATGCTGACGCTGGCGGCATTCTTCGCCCTGACCCCTATCTGGGGGCAGGCTGGCGCCGCTTTGGCTGTTGCCGGCATTGATCTGACGCTGGCCGTCATTATTATGGCCTGGGCTGTATCGCTCAAACCGGCAGACGAAGCACGGATGGTTCAGGAGGTGCGGGATATGGCGCTCAGTGACATGGAGCACGAACTCTCACTGGCTAATGCGGAGATTCGTGCATTCAGGAAAGAAATCGTGCAGCTTGTCCGTCACCCGGTTGATGCGTTGTTACCCGGTATTATTGGACCATTACTGTCCGGTGCGGCGAAGGGTTTGAAAACACGAAAAGCAAAAAAAAACGACTGAATAGCGTGCGGGCGGATTAGCCAGCGGCATTGTTGCCAACCGTTAATTCGCCCGGCTATCCCGGCCTTTCAACGGCCATATAATCAAGTGAGGAATAATAATGAATACACACAGTAGCGATCTCCAGAAAGCAGGCAGTTCAATGAAGGTCATGGGTGTCCTGACGATCATTTTTGGTATTCTGGCCCTGGCGGCGCCCTGGATTGCCGGGCAATCTGTGATGTGGCTAATCGGTGTGCTGGTGATGGCTGGGGGCCTGACCCGAATGTTTTGGGCCTTCAAGGCCGGTAGCCTGGGTAAGGGCATCCTGGTTTTCCTGATCGGTGTACTGACCTTGCTCGCCGGCATCGCGGTGATCTCGCATCCGGTCATGAGCTCCGCGATTCTGACCATGATCCTGGCCATCTATTTCTTCGTCGACGGATTCACTGAAATTATGGCTGCGTTTTCATTACCGGGCGACCAGGGTGGAAAGGGCTGGCTTATTTTTGATGGCGTGATCACTATCGCACTGGGAGTGATGCTCTTTGTCGGCTTCCCGATCGCGGGCACACTGGCCATTGGCGTTTTCCTGGGTATCAAGTTGCTGTTCGTCGGCATGACCATGTTGACTGTTGGATCAGCAGCAAAAGCCTGAAGTTGCCTGATGCCCGCAGGGCAATGGGGTATCGTGATCGTCTTCGCCATGCCAACGGGAGTCTGAAATGTGGGAGCAGTTGAGTTACGTAATTTTTTGGTTGCTGTTGTTCCTGCTCTGGCTGGCTGTCCTTGCCCGGGCCGTGTTGCGGCCCCACCGTGAACCGGCATCGAGAATTGCATGGGTAGCGGTGATTGCTGCGGTCCCAGGTTTCGGGATACTGATCTACCTGCTATTGGGTGAAACCAGTATTGGCAAGAAGCGGGTGGCCCGTGCCCGCGCTGTGCTGAATAGCCTGCCGCCTTCAACCCCGCCCTCATTCGAGACGGACCCGCGGCACTCACCCTCTTTTCCAGAGCGGTGCTTGCCGCTGTTCAGGCAGGGCGAATCCGTGAATGGATTTCAGCCGGTGGGGGGCAACTCCGCAGACCTCATGCGGGATTCGAATGCCGGAATTGATTCGATGGTGGCCGACATGTATGCGGCGGTCGATCATATCCACCTGATTTTCTATATCTGGCTGGAAGATAACAATGGGTTGAAAGTGGTGG
>JAOUCS010000001.1 GCA_029859645.1 Lysobacterales bacterium
TACCCGGTCAGTAACGCACAGGAATTTCACAACTACGAAGGACAGTTTCCGGTAGGTGAGGAACTGGCCCTGGAGATCGTCAGGGACAAGTCAGACAAAACACTGGAAGTGGAAGTCTTGGAGCTTGCGTCGCTGGATGGTGAAGCAGTCGATTACCGGCTTACCGGCGGAAGATTCGAGGAACTGCCACTCAAGCAACGGACTACCCGGTTCAGGGGTGTGCTGCTTTCGCGGCTGGAGCCTGACAGCCTGTTGGCGCGTCGGGGCTTGCGCCCGGGCGACATCATCACGGGTTGTAACCGGGTGAGCATCCAGGATCTGGAAGAGTTCAAGGTCGTGATCGAATCCGTGCGGGGCAGCCTGTTCCTGGAAGTTCGTCGCGAAGGAAGTGACTACGTCGTCAGGCTGGACTGACCGGTGTTTTATCGACCAATCTGGATTATGCTGCTACTCAATCATCAAAGGTGATCAGAACCGTGTGTTATCTCTCGACCAGCGACCTCAATGAAAATCAGCAGCCAGTTCCACTGCTGCCTCTCAGTCAACAGCAGTTCGAAGCCTGGAAAGACCAGGCCTCGCCGGCCCATTTGAAATGGGTGGAGGGCTCGGGGTTCACCGGCGCGGCCGGTCAGTCATGTGCGTTGCCGGGAGCGAACGGCAGTGTGGAAGGCTGGTTGCTGGGCGTGGGGCAAAAAGGCTTTCTGTTTTCTCTCTCCAGCCATGCAGGCCGGTTGCCAAAAGGCGCTTATCACCTCGAATGCGACTGGTCAGCGCAGCAGCGGACGCAGGCCAGCCTGGGATGGGGCCTTGCCCTGTACCGGTTCGATCGTTACAAATCCCATGATCACTCCAGCCCATTGCTGGTCCTCGAACCCGACATCGAAAGCCAGGTTCGCTCCCTGTATAGCGCCCAGTGCCTGGTGCGGGACCTGGTCAATACTCCGACCGAGCACATGGGGCCATCCGAATTGGCCGACGCCGTTATCCGGCAGGGTGATGCTTTCGGAGCGCAGACCAGGATCATCACCGGCGATGAACTTCTCACGGAGAATTTTCCGGCGATTCATGCTGTAGGCCGGGCCTCTACACGGGCGCCGCGGTTGATTGAAATGGATTGGGGAGAGGAAGAAGCGCCGCTACTCGTGCTGGTGGGCAAGGGCGTATGCTTCGACACGGGCGGTCTGGATTTGAAGACCGCGACCGGCATGGCATTGATGAAGAAAGATATGGGCGGGGCGGCCCATGCGCTGGCCCTGGCGCGGCTGGTGATGGAAAATCGCTTGCCCGTTCGCGTGAAATTACTAATTTCAGCCGTTGAGAATTCAGTCTCCGGGAATGCCTACCGGCCGGGTGACATCATTGCGACCCGCAAAGGATTGTCGGTGGAAATAGGAAATACCGATGCTGAAGGGCGGGTGGTGCTTTCTGATGCCCTGGCGCTGGCCTGTGAATCAGAACCCGACCTGGTGATTGACTTTGCCACGCTGACTGGCGCCGCGCGGATCGCCCTTGGCGCCGACCTGATGCCGGTTTTCAGTAACCGGGACGAAGTGGCTCGGGGCATCCAGGGGGCTGGTGAAGAAATGGAAGACCCGATCTGGACCATGCCGCTGTTCCGGCCCTATATCAAGCTGATCGAGAGCCCCATCGCCGATTTGAACAACAGCGGAAAGAGTAGCTACGGCGGTTGTATAACCGCTGCGCTATTTCTCGAACATTTTGTCGAACCTGAAATCCCCTGGGTTCATATTGACACTTTTGCCTGGAATCAGAGCGACCGCCCCGGCCGCCCGCAGGGTGGAGAGGCGCTCAGTTTGCGGGCCGTCTATCGCTACCTGCAGTCCAGGTACGGCTAGCCGTTGCAGTCCGCCGCGGCGCCTTCAGTCCACAGGCGGGGCTACTGACCGGCGCAGAACCAACTCGTGAGGAACAATGACCGGTTCCGCATCAGTACTTCTGCCGGTTTCAATTTCCCCTAACAGGCGAAGCATGACCTGTTCACCGATGTCTTTTGCCGGTTGCCGCACCGAAGAGAGGGGCGGATCCATGATGGCGGCGTAACGAACGTCATCGAATCCGATCACGGATACGTCCTGCGGGATTTTCAGTCCGGCCGATTTGATGGCGTGCATGCAACCCATCGCCATTTCGTCATTGGCGCAGAAAATGGCGGTTGGACGATGACGGTGCCGCAGCAGTTTCTGCGTGGCCTGGATGGCGCCCGTGATGGTCAAATTTCCCCCAACCACCCATCCGTCTTCTATCGAAAGGCCCGCCGCCAGCATCGACAAGCGATAGCCGTCCTCACGATCTTTGGTTAACAGCGAGGATTCCTGGCCGTGAATGAAGGCTATGCGCCGATGGCCCAGTTCCAGCAGGTAGTCGGTGACTTCGATGGCGGCAGCCTGGTTGTCGATATGCACGCTGGGATAGCCTGCGGCCTGCAATGAAACGATTTCGCAACCGACCACCACCGGCAGGCGGCGGTTGTTGTCGGAAGACAGCACCGCGGTTCCAAAGGGCGAAACGCTGGCCAGCAGGACAATCCCGTCGGCTTGACGTGAGACCACCATCGCGCCGATCTCGTCTGCGGTCATGGTGTTGAATTGGGTTTCATTGATCAGCAGCGAGTAGCCGCTGGCATTCGCAACTTCGCGTAAACCCTTCATGACCTCGGTAAAAAAAGGATCTCCGACTGAAGGTAGAACCACCATGATGACCTTGGTTTTTCCGCGTCTGAAACTCTGCGCCAGGGGATTGGGCGAGTATCCGGTTTGCAGGATAGCGGCTTCCACCCGGTTGCGGGTGCTGGCCCTGACCCGGTCCGGGTCATTGACGCAACGGGAAACCGTAGCGATGGACACCTCTGCCAACCGTGCCACGTCCTTGATCGAAACCGGTTGTTTCGTAGTTACTTTTTTGCCCGGCGTGTTGGCGGTTTGACTCATGTGTTATCCGATTTCCCGACAGATGAATTGTAAACGTTTACAAAAGAAAGCGTCAATCGGTTGAGCGCGGTGTCGCACTGTGTATAATGTAAACGTTTACAGTCATACCGGATAACGCTTCCAGCCATGCAAACTGTCGTCGGAATTGACCTGGGCACCCAGTCCCTCAAAGTACTTTTTTATGATTTCTCCAACCGGCAGGTCGTTGCCTGTGAGAGTGCCGAGCTCGATCTGTATCAAAATGATGAGGGAGCCGCTGAGCAACAGGCGCACTGGTGGCTGAATGCATTGCACGAGGCCCTTGGCAAGGTGGATCCCGCCATTCGCCGGTCTGCAGTTGCTGCAGGTGTGTCCGGACAACAACATGGCTTCGTACCGCTGAGCAGGACGGGTGAAGTGCTTGCCCCGGTGAAGTTATGGTGCGACACATCGACGGTGGCTGAGTGTGACGAGATCATGGAGGCCTATGGAGGCCCGCAGCGTTGCCTGGAGGAAGTCGGAAACCTGGTGGTTCCGGGTTACACCGCCTCCAAGGTTCGTTGGTTCAGCAAGGAAAGCGAGGGATTGTACGAGCAGATGGATTGTATCTTGCTGCCCCATGATTACCTCAATTTTTACCTGACCGGCGAGCGCTGCATGGAGGCGGGGGATGCTTCAGGTACAGGATTCCTGGATATCCGTGGAAGAAAGTGGTCGGCTGACATGCTGGCTGCCATTGATCCGGATCACGACCTGGCCGGGTGTCTGCCCGAATTGCGGCTAGAACCGGGAGTCATTGGCACGATCAGGCCTGAAGTGGCTCAACGAACGGGTTTGCCTGAAGGTATTCCGGTATCCACCGGCGGCGGCGATAACATGATGGGCGCCATTGGCACCGGCAATGCATCCCGGGGCAAGATCACCATGAGCCTGGGAACGTCCGGAACCGTCTACGCCCATTCCGACCAGCCGATCATCGACCCGCGCGGTGAAATCGCCGCCTTCTGTTCATCAACGGGTGGCTGGCTGCCACTCATGTGTACGATGAACTGCACCGTCACCACCGAACTGATGCGCGGCATGCTGAAGGCTGATATCAGGGAATTCGAATCGGCTGTCAGCGGTTCTCCACGTGGCGCCGAAGGCATTATTACCATACCGTTTTTTAACGGCGAACGGACCCCGAACCTGCCTCGCGCCAAAGCCTGCATCGTGGGTCTGGACAGCCACAACGCCCGCCCCGAAAACCTGCTGCGCTCCGCGCTGGAAGGTGCAACTTTCGCCTTGCGTTACGGTGTAGAACGGCTAGGGGAACTGGGGATTGAAGCCTCGGAAATCCTGTTGACTGGTGGCGGCGTAGGCAGTTCCACCTGGCGTCAGGCTGTGGCCGATATCTGCAATGCTCCCGTAACGGTCCTGGATCAAAACGAGGGGGCATCATTTGGCGCCGCACTGCAGGCGCTTTCGGTGCTGGATCCGGGGGCTGAAGACGACCTGCAGGACCTTGCAGACCGCCACCTCAGCCGCAACGAGTTACTGTGTTGCGAGCCGAAAAAATCTTCCGTCAATTTTTACAATGACACCTACCGGGACTACCAATCAGCGGTGGGTGCAATTACACCGCTTTATACTTGAGTCAAAGGAAAAAAATATCATGAGCAGGTCGTTATTTGTTGGACAGAAAGAATACTTTCCCGGGATTGACAGAATTGCCTACGAAGGTCCTGGTTCGGACAATCCGCTGAGTTTCAAGGCCTACGACCAGACGCGTGTCGTGGCCGGCAAAACCATGGAAGAGCATCTGCGTTTTGCTGTGGCTTACTGGCATACGTTCTGTGGCGGAGGTGGTGATCCATTCGGTCCCGGCACACGCAACTATGCCTGGGACACCGGTAGCACGCCGATGGACAGCGCACGAATGAAAGTAGACGCCGCTTTTGAATTTTTTACCAAGCTGAACGTTCCATTTTACTGTTTTCACGATCGAGACATGGCCCCGGAAGGAGACTCTGTAGCGGAATCTGAAGCAAACCTGCAAACACTGGTTGGCCTGGCTAAAGAAAGGCAGGATGCCTCGGGTATGAGGTTGTTGTGGGGAACCGCCAACCTGTTCTCGAACCCCCGCTACATGAATGGTGGCGCGACCAACCCGAACTTTCCGGTAGTGGCGCATGCCGGCGCACAGGTAAAAGCGGCGCTGGAAGCCACGGTAGCTTTGGGTGGGCAAAACTACGTGTTCTGGGGTGGCCGTGAAGGCTACGCCTCGCTGTTCAACACCGATACGAAAAGGGAATTGGAGCATTTCGCATGTTTCCTGACCATGGCCCGGGATTATGGACGTTCGATTGGTTTTGAAGGTACTTTTCTGATCGAGCCCAAACCAATGGAGCCGATGTATCACCAGTACGACGTGGACGCCCAGACTGTGATCGGTTTTCTGCGTCACCACGGCCTGGACCAGGATTTCAAACTCAATATCGAGGCCAACCACGCCACGCTGGCGGGTCACAGTTCAGAGCACGACCTGCAGATGTGTGTGGATGCGGGCATGCTGGGATCCATCGACGCCAACCGTGGCAATCCCCAGAATGGCTGGGATACGGACCAGTTCCCCACCAATATGTACGATTGCGTGCACAACATGATCGTGGTGCTGCAGGCCGGCGGACTGGGGCAGGGCGGTTTCAATTTCGACGCCAAGATCCGGCGAGAATCCACCGACCTGGAGGATCTGTTCCTGGGTCACATCGGTGGCATGGACGCTTATGCCCGTGCGCTGGTGATTGCCGACCGCATTGTCAGTGACGGCAGGCTGGAAGAGTTGAAGGCGGCGCGCTACGCCAGTTTCGCCGAAGCGGATGCTCAGCGATTCGAAGCCGGCGAGCTGAATCTCTCCGACCTGCGCGAGATTGCGGCAAACAACCCCGAGCCGGCGCTTGAGAGCGGCAAACAGGAGCGCGTCGAAAACCTGATCAACGATTACATGTTTTCCTGATTATGCCCCGTAGCATGATGGTAATCATGGCCGCCATGGCGGCGGTCATGACCCTGCTTTCCTGCTACGCCGGAGAACCCGCGCCTGAGCGAAAACGCCTGTTCATTATTGGGCAGGACCTGGGGTCTGTTCGGGACTATTACGCCAGCGAATGTTGTGCGACGCCGGATGGCAACACGATGTATCTCAATTTTTATGGGCTGGCCTCTGAAGAATGGAGCTACGGCGGGCTGGGCATCGACCTGCAGGGCGAACCTGTCGAGCTTGAAATGGATTGGGGTGCAGGCCAAACCAGCGCCTGGAAATCAGCAACTGAATTTGATGGTGGCCTGGTGATTGGTTTGTCGATCACCGAAAGCGACGTGAAGGGCGGTTTGGCCCGGATCTCTGCAGGTGAGTTCGATGCCAATATCCACCAATTGGCGATGTTCACCAGGAAAATCGAAAAGCCCGTGTATTTGCGTATTGGCTACGAATTTGATGGCGGCTGGAATCCGGGCTATGAGAATTCGGACAACTATATAGCTGCTTTTCGCCATATTGTGGACGGTCTGAGAAAAGAGGGGGTTTCGCAGGTCGAATTCGTCTGGCAGTCTGCAGCGTTTCCGCTGGATATCCTGAACGATGGCGGCTATACGGATATTCGCCAGTGGTACCCGGGCGATGACTATGTCGACTGGATGGGCTTCTCATTGTTTCTGACCCCGGATGAGGGGCCGGCTGTGGACGCACGGTTTCAGCCGCCTACTGGCAGGGAACTGATTGGAAAAGTCCTCGAACTGGCACGGGAGCGTGGCAAACCGGTGTTTATCGCCGAGGCATCTCCGCAAGGATACGACCTGAACCGCCGCACCAATGCCAACATCGCTCGTGACTGGGACGGGCCACAGGGTGAAGGCGTGCGCCAGGTCAGTGACGAAGACATTTGGAATGAATGGTTTGCCCCGGTGTTTGAATTGATGGAGCAGAACCGCGACGTTATTTACGCACTGGCCTATATAAACTGCCACTGGGACTCACAGGACATGTGGAATGCGCCCTACGAATCAGGCTACTGGGGCGACAGCCGTCTGCAGGTCAATCCCTACCTGGCGGAACGTTTCAACCGGGCGATAGAACACTGGCGGCGGCAGCACTGAGGACGGATGCAGAAACACGATGACTCGGCGGCCTGGCGGAGGTCCTGGGCGAACAGGCCATGCGTGAGCACAGCGATGGCGCTGGCAGGATTTTTTAACGCTACGTCCAGTTTCGCGGTACAGTTTGTTTTTCCCTGGCAGTTGTCCAACATGGGAAGCGCCGCCATCTTCTTTGTTTACTCGGCGCCCGGCCTGGTCGCATTCCTTTTGCTGGCCTGGCTGCTCCCGGAAACCAAGGGTGAATCGCTGGAAGAGCTGGAGTTGTTGTTAGCCGGAAAGCCATAGTGGAGAACAAAAAGAGGTCTGGATCACTGCTACCCTTTTTTACCTGGCTGCTGCTTTTTTACGCCGGCTGGTTCAGCCTCGTGTTACTGGGCGACCATCTGCATACGGCACTGGCGCACTGGCCGATGGCTGCAGCCATGGCGGTCGGATCATACGTGGCGGGATCGACGCCGATGGGCGGAGGTACGGTGGGCTTCCCGGTGCTGGTCCTGTTGATGGACCTGCCGGCCATGCTCGGGCGGGATTTCAGTTTTGCCATCCAGGCGGTCGGCATGACCAGCGCCAGCATTTATATATTATGCCAGCGGCTGGAAATTGAATGGCCCATGTTGCGGGCAGCCCTGCCCGGCGCATTGATTGGCACGCCACTGGGCATACTCTACGTAGCGCCGCTCGCTTCCGACCTGTTCATCAAGTTGTTGTTCGCCGCCATGTGGTGCAGTTTCGGCTTGTTGCACCTGCGCCGGATCAACGAGATCACCAGTTACACGGGCATGACGCCGCATGACATCGCTTTCGATCACAAGATTGGTTTTGCAGTAGGTTTGCTCGGGTCGTTGTCCATTTCGGCGATCACCGGTGTCGGTATCGACATGATGATTTACATGGTACTGGTGCTGTGGTGTCACGCGGATCTGAAAATTGCGATACCCACGTCCGTTCTGCTGATGGCCTTTACCTCGCTGGTGGGGATTTCGGTGAAGTTGTTGCTGGGCGATGTCCAACCCGGAACCTTCGAGAACTGGCTGGCAGCCGCGCCGGTAGTCGCCATTGGGGCGCCGTTGGGTGCCTACGTGGTCAGCATCATCGGACGCCGTCCCACCCTGATCGTGGTGTCCATGCTTTGCGTGGTTCAATTCGTATGGACGCTGGTCCATGAGAGAGCCAACCTGACGGTCTGGAATGTGTCCGCCGCTTTATTGGGGGTAGTGCTGTTCCTGCTGCTGTTCCAGGACATGTACCGCCACGGCTACCGCCTGGCGCGCCGAAATCGCCAGCACCTTGGCTAGCAAAACATCAAGCCGGAGATAAGCATGGAAAAAGTCAGGTGGGGTATCGTCAGTACCGGAAGGATTACGCACCAGTTCGTGCAGGATTTCAAATATGTTTCCAATGGCGAAGTGATCGCTGTCGCCAGCCGGGCGCAGGAATCCGCCGAAGCCTTTGCCGCCGAATACGGCATTCCAAAAGCGTATGCCGGCTATCAACGGCTGCTGGATGACCCGCAAGTCGACGCCGTTTACGTGGCCACGCCGCACACGATGCACTACCGGAACACAGCCGATGCCATCGCGGCCGGTAAACACGTTTTGTGCGAGAAGCCATTCACGGCAACCCTCCGGGAAAGTGAAGAACTGTTCAGGCTGGCGGGCCAGTCATCGGTTTTCGTGATGGAGGCTATGTGGACCTATTTTCTGCCGGCCATTCAAAAGGCCCGGCAATGGGTGAAAGAAGGCCGTATCGGCAAGTTGCGCCAGGTGAAGGCGGATTTCGGGTATCCGCAACTTCCTTACGACCCCAACCGGCGCGAGTACAACGCTGAACTCGCCGGCGGGTGCCTGCTGGAAATGGGGATTTACCCGATTGGATTGGCCTGGCTGTTTTTGCAGCAGGATCCGGTTGCTATGCGCGTAGTGGCACATAAGGCGCCCAATGGCGTCGAGGATGACGTCGCAATGGTGTTTGACTATGGCGCAGACACCGAAGGCGCCACGGCGATGTTGGGCACCTCGTTCCGCAGCAAACTGCAAAACTGGGCCTATATCATCGGTGAAGACTCTTATATCGCCATCCCGAACTTCTGGCGCGCCAGTGAATGCTCGCTGTATGAACTGGACACGCGGGTGGATCATTTTGAAGATGGCCGCAGCAGCCTGGGGTTCGTTTATGAAACCATTGCGAGTAACGAAGATATCCTGGCTGGCAGGCGGCAAGACAGCATCATGCCATGGGCCACGACGCTTCGCCTGCAGCAACACATGGCCAAGGTGCGAGACCTGTTTGAATGAGGGCGTCCTGCACCGATACCCGGGGCCGCTCACGCATCGTTTTCAGACCAGGCCTCGACGGAGAGTTCCCCGCCCTCAGATATCGAGAGCTTCAGCGTGATCGGGCGACAGCACACTTCGCAGTCCTCGATGTAGCTTTGCTCAGCGTTCGAAGCATCGGCGACCATGCTGATGGCTTCACCGCAATACGGGCATTGAACTGCCATTTCCTGTAAATAGTTCATCAGGTTCATTATGCGCTAATTCGCCAGTCATTGATGCGTGCCGGATGTTCTGTGCGCGGAGTTGGCGATGGCGACGGGTCAGATGATTGCCGCAATTAAATAGGGTTACGAGAGCCACACCGGCGGGATACCGCTTAAAGAAAAGGCTTATATTTACAATTTGTAAGCGCTTTCATTTTGCATTACTTTCGTTTATATTACGTGGATCACGATCGTCGATAAAGAGAGCAGAGGGCACTATACATTGAAAAATCAAATACTTAGACTGAATCCACTGTCCAGCAGCATCGCGCTTGCTCTGGGCGCCGTGGGCGTCGCACCCGCTATTGCACAAGATTCCGATGCCGATGAAGCCGGCCTCATGGAGGAAGTTTTTGTCACAGGCGTCCGTCGAAGCCTGATCGATTCCGCTGATATCAAACGCGACTCTGATGGTGTTGTTGACGCCATTACGGCGGAGGACATAGGCAAGTTCCCGGATACCAACCTGGCTGAAGCCATGTCGCGTATCACGGGTGTTTCCATCGACCGTGCGGCCCCCGGTGGTCCGCAGGGCGAAGGCCAGAGAATCACCGTCCGTGGTATTGGTGCGGACTATAACCTGGTGTTGCTGAATGGACGCCAGATGCCGGCGTCATCCATTCTCGATACAGATGCTTCAAGCTCCCGCGCATACAACTTTGCGAACCTGGCAGCTGAATCTGTGGCTGCGGTGGATGTTTATAAAACGAGTATGGCCGACATACCGACGGGTGGTATTGGTGCAACCGTAAATATCCGCACGGCAAGGCCTTTTGACATGGATGATCGTGTGGTCAGCCTCGGCGCGAAAGCCGTGACTGACAAATCAGCATTGCATGACAGCTGGACCCCCGAGGTATCCGGTATTTTTGCGGATACCTTCGCCGATGGGACGTTCGGTGTAGCCATCTCGGGCGTTTACCAGAAACGTAAGTATGGCTACAACCAGGCTGGTACAACCAGTGGCTGGAGATCTTTCAAAGGTTCTACCAATGATTGGGGCACGATTCCGCAGGAAGGTGATCCGGGTTCTGAAAACATCGAAAACCGTCCCGGGCCGGATGATACTTATTCCGTTCCCCAAAACCTGAATTACAGTGTAAATCGCGGTGAGCGTAAGCGGCTTAACGGGCAGTTGGTTCTGCAATGGCGTCCGATCGAAGAAGTGACTGCAACCTTCGATTACACCTATTCGCAGTTGAAGGTGGACACGCGCTCCAATGATCTGTCGGCCTGGATGAACTTTGGCCCGTCGTTCAGCTCCTGGACCGATGGCCCGGTTGCCGGTCCGCTGTTTTATGGTGAAACCTATGAAGGCTACCCCACTGACGTAGCCGCGGGTGGTGCCGAGTACGGTGTCAAAACAACCAACAATTCAGCGGGTTTCAACCTGGAATGGATTGTTCGGGATGGTTTGACTCTTTTCCTCGACTATCATCATTCAACCGCTGAGTCTAAGAAGAACAGCCCCTATGGTACCAACGCCGTTCTTGGCACAGCAGGCTTTTATCGTGGAACCACGCGGTTCGATTTCCGCCAGGATCTTCCAGTCCTCGAAATGGGCACGCCTGAAGGCCGCATCGAGCCGGACAAGCACCTGACGACCGGCGCCAGTTTCCGGAACAGTTACATGAAGGCCAAGATCGACCAGCTGAACCTCAGTGGCGTTTATGATCTGAATGACACCATGAGCCTCGATTTCGGTTACACCTATACCAAGGTCAATAACCGTTCAGCTTTCTCCAACGTTCAGTACGATGACTGGGGCGGCAATGGTTCCCCGGACGATTATCCCAACGAAGTCTGGACGGTCACCTCGTTGCCGCAGTTTTTCGACAACATAGACGGTAGCGAAAACCCGAACCTGTTCCCCGAATTCATGTTCTGGGATTTCGAAACCGTTCGTGCATTGGCGGAAGCCGCACGTGGGCAGACCATGTTCGCTTCTGATGATTTCACGACAGATCGCAAAACCAAGGAAAAGACCAATAGTGCTTACCTCCAGTACCTCTGGACATTTGACCTGGGATCGATGCCGTCAAATTTCAGGGCGGGTATACGCTATGAAAAAACAAAAGTCACTTCCAGCGCGCTCGTCCCCATTGCCACCAAGATTCAGTGGGCCGGCACCAACGAATTCAATGTGCTGTTTGCTGATCCTGATTTCACCGAGCTGAAAGGTGATTATGACTACTTTTTGCCGAACTTCGATTTCAACATCGAGTTCATTGACAACCTGATCGGTCGAGCCAGTTACAGCCATACCATTGGTCGTCCGGGCTGGGGTGACATCCAGGGTGGACAAACCCTCTCCAGCCTCATCCGTATCGATGGTGGTACCGGCCAGCAGGGTGATCCGGGCCTGAAACCGCTTGAGTCAAAGAATATCGACCTGTCTCTCGAGTGGTATTACGGCACGGGCAGCTATCTTTCAGCCGGATACTTCCGCAAGAAGGTAGATAACTATGTCGGTGTGACCCAGATCACCTCGACACCGTTCGACCTGCCTCATCCGGGCCAGGGTGAGTGGTACAACGAATGTGCTGCGGCGACCGGCGGGACTGATTCGCAGGCGATACGCCAGTGCATCTTCGATACTTACGGCGACGACCCGGCAGTAACCATCACCGGTGTGGGCGCAAATGGCTTCACCACTGGTTTTATCGATGGCCGCCAGGGTGCTGACCCTGCGTCAACGTTCGATATCCAGGTTCCTGCGAACCAGGACAAGGTCAAGATCGATGGCTGGGAGCTGGCCTGGCAGCACGTGTTTGGTGAGAGTGGGTTTGGTCTCATTGCCAACTATACGTTTGTTGATTCCGATGCGGGTTATGACAACGCGAGTCTGAACAACCAGTTTGCTATTGAGGGTCTCAGTAACTCGGCGAACGCTGTTGTCTTCTGGGAAAATTACGGCTGGTTGGTCCGAGCCGCCTATAACTGGCGCGACAAATTCCTGACGGCCAGGTTTGATGCCGGTGGTAACTCGAACCCGCTTTATGTTGAAGCTTTTGGTCAGCTGGACGGAATCGTCAGTTACACCTTCGAGGAATCCGGTGTGACGCTGTTTGTTGAAGGTTTCAACCTGACGGATGAAACGCAGCGCGTGCAAGGGCGTACTTGGTACAATGCGAATTACGCGACGCAGACCGGCCGCCGTTATGGTGTTGGAGCTCGCTGGGTTTTCTAAGCGCGTTCCAAATGGTAAGCAGAAAAAGCCGCTGAATTCAGCGGCTTTTTCACATCAGGCGAGTATAGTAGATTCATGTCCGACTTAGCGATCCAGGTAAATCCAAAGGCCTCGTTGCAGGTGCTCAATGTAGGACTTGAAAAAACGCCGGTTATTGTCATTGATGATTTTGCAGTCGATATCTCCGGAGTGATTGAACACGCCTGTAGTAATGTTGATTACGGACCTGACAGCACTTCAGCCTATCCCGGAATCAGGGGCGGTCTCCCGCGCAGTTATGTCAGGGCGGTCCTCAACCGGATTTACCGCTTACTGTTCCAGGTCTTCGCTGTACCCTCGAGTCTTGGAATGAAGACGGTGAATACGGTTTATTCCCTGATTGCCACGCCCGAAAACGAGTTATCGTCAGCGCAATGTGTCCCTCATTTTGACAGTACGGGCGCCTATTACCTGGCCGTTTTGCACTATCTGAACCCGGGTGATTATTGTGATACGGGGTTATTTCGCCATCGTCCAACGGGTTTCGAAAAGATTCTGGAGAATCGGAGAGAGGCGTTTTTAGCATCCAGCAAGGCTTTTGTGGAAGCCAATGGGCCGCCAAAACAGGGCTATTTAAAAGCCAGTGACGACCACTTTGAACTGTATGAGCAGATCGAATATAAACCCAATCGTTTGGTCGCTTACCCGGGTTGTTTGTTGCATTCGGGGCTGGTCGATCCGGCGGTTGACATCAATCCCGATCCCCGGACCGGCCGCCTGACGGCCAATATATTCGTTGACTTCAGCTAGGATGCTCCAGGAATCTTGCAATGACTAAGCTCACCAGGCGCATCGTCATCGTGGGCGGAGGTTCCGCCGGCTGGCTCACGGCCGGAATCCTGGCCGCCGAACATTCTGTGTCATCGGATTCAGGCGTGCAGATTACCTTGGTGGAATCTCCGGATGTCAACCCGATAGGGGTCGGAGAAGGTACCTGGCCTTCGATGCGCCATACCCTGCAAAAGATGGGCCTGTCCGAAACTGATTTCGTCAGGGAGTGCGACGCCGCCTTCAAGCAGGCGTCCCGGTTTGATCGGTGGGTAACCGGGGAAAATAATGACAGCTACTATCATCCTTTCACCCCGCCCCACGGCTTCGGGGAAGTCAACCTGGCTTCACAGTGGCGTGCGCTAGCCCCTGACCAGCCGTTTGCGGAGGTGGTCAGCCATCAGCCCCATCTATGTGCCTACGGTCTGGCGCCGAAGCAGATCACTGCGCCCGAATGGGCGGCAGTGGCCAACTATGCTTATCACCTGGATGCCGGCAAGTTCGGACAATTCCTGCAAAAACACTGCGTTGAAAAGCTTGGGGTCAAGCACATCCTCGACCACGTCAAAGGCGTAAAATCCGCGGACAATGGAGACATCGAGTCGCTCCTGACCGAGGCACATGGTGCTATCGAAGGAGACTTGTATATTGATTGCACGGGATTCTCCTCTCTGTTGCTGGGCCAGCATTTCGGTGTGCCGTTCATCAGCCTGAAAGACAGCCTGTTTTGCGACACCGCTTTGGCCATGCAAGTGCCCTATCCGGAGCCGGACAGCCCGGTGGCATCGGTCACGATATCGACAGCGCAAGAAGCTGGATGGATATGGGATATCGGCCTGCCAACGCGCCGTGGTACCGGCTACGTATATTCCAGCTCCCACACATCGGATGATGAAGCTGAAAGCGTGTTAAGGCATTACCTGCAGGACTTTGATGGTAATGCGCGCAAGATACCCATCAACCCGGGGCACCGGGAATTATTCTGGCATCGTAATTGTGTCGCTGTCGGGATCTCGGCTGGTTTTATCGAGCCGTTGGAAGCATCGGCGCTCGCGCTGATCGAATTATCCGCCGCCATGATCCGGGATGAGCTTCCGGTCAGCCGCGAGGCCATGGAGATCGTTTCGGAGCGTTATAACGAGCGATTCCGATATCGCTGGGATCGCATCATCGATTTTCTGAAATTGCACTATGTGCTCAGTCAGCGATCGGATTCGGATTTCTGGCTGGACAACCGCAAGCCGGAAACCATTCCCGGGCATTTGCTGCGACTGCTGGAATTATGGCGTTACCGGCCACCGTCGCGCAGGGATTTTCACGAACTCGAAGAAATCTTTCCTGCATCAAGTTACTGGTATGTGCTGTATGGCATGGGATTTGAACAGGCTGATGTCGATCAGAAGCGCTCTGATGATCCAATGCTGGCGCGGCAATTTTTCGAAGAAAATGCCGGTATGACTGAGAAATACATCCGGGGCTTGCCTTCCAACCGGCAACTGATTGAGCACATGGTCAAGCATGGAATCTATAAAATCTAACCCCATCTAATCAAGCAACAAACGCGTAACTGCCGGAAACTGGAATGCCAAATATTCAATTACTGAACAATGTGGATCACAAGAACCTGCGGGTGATAACGGATCGCTCTGCAGAATATGGCGACAATCAGTGGTTTGCTCCCACTTTTGCCCATGAGTTCAGGAATCTGCAAAGCCATTACCCTATCGTTTTCACCAAGAACCCGGAAACAGGCCAGTTCCAGGCGGTCGCATTGCTGGGTTTTGAAGTTGATGAAAACCTGTACCTGACTGATGAAGGCTGGGACGCTATGTATATTCCACTGAGTATTGTGCGACAGCCTTTCCTGATCGGGTTCCAGCAAAATAATGAAGAGGGTGTTACCAGCGTGGAACCCGTGATTTCGGTCAACATGGACAGCCCCAGGATCAGTGAAACGCAAGGCGAACCGGTTTTTCTGGAACATGGCGGCAACAGTGAATACCTCGAGCAGATCAACTCATTGTTGAAAATTGTCCACGAAGGGCACGAACGCAACCAGGATTTCGTCGATATGTTGCTTGGCATGGATTTACTGGAATCATTCGTGCTGGACGTCGAGCTCAATGACGGGTCGGAACACCGTATGTCGGGATTCTATACCATCAATGAAACGTCACTGCGTGGCCTGACCGGCGATGACCTGGTGATATTGAACAATAATGGTTATCTCGAAGCGGTTTATATGGCCATCGCATCGCTTGCAAATATTTCCACCCTGGTTGAAAAGAAGAACCGGAAGATGGGTCTTTGATCAGCTGTGCTGAATATCAAGGAAAATGTGAAGGAAATAAGGGGCATCAGCCCCCATGAAATGCCGGACGAAATCCTGCGTTCTACCCAGCCTTTGTTGCTCAAGGGACTGGTCGGCGACTGGCCCATGGTACAAGCTGCAAAAAAATCCGCACGTGATGCAGACCTCTACCTTCGTCAGTTCAACCAGGATGAAACCGTGGGCGCCTTTTTTGGCGAGCCGAATGCGCAGGGCAGGGTGTATTACAACGAAGACCTGAGCGGGTTCAATTACCAGCCGGTCATCGTGAAACTCGACGAGGTGCTGGATAAACTGCAGCAGCACCTGGCTGATCAGCAGGCCCCGGCTTTTTATGTGGGTTCTACACCCGTGGACAAATGCCTGCCGGGTTTCAGAGATGAAAACGACATCGAGTTTGATGATTTCGACCCCCTGGTAAGCATCTGGATCGGCAACCGGACCCGAATTGCGGCACATTTCGATGTACCGGACAATGTGGCCTGTTGCGCTGCCGGCCGGCGCAGGTTCATTCTTTTTCCACCTTCGGAAATAAGAAATCTCTATGTCGGTCCGCTGGACTTCAACCCGGGCGGGCAGAGCATCAGCATGGTGGATTTCAATCAACCGGATTATGAAACGTTCCCCAGGTTTCGGGATGCCCTGCAAAACGCCCAGGTTGCGGAGATGGAGCCCGGAGACGCCATTTTCATACCGAGCATGTGGTGGCATCATGTCGAGGCGCTGGATGGCTTCAACGTCTTGATCAATTACTGGTGGCGACAATCGCCGTCTTTCATGGATTCACCGGCAAACGTACTTGAACATGCTCTGCTCAGCCTGCGCGATCTGCCGGCGGAGCAGCGCAGGGCGTGGCATGAGGTTTTCAAATTCTACATTTTCGATTACAACGAGGGTGCGATCGAGCATATCCCCGAGAAACGCCGCGGCGTGCTGGCGCCGATAGATGACAGCATAGCGCGCAGACTCAGGGCCAAGCTACTGAAGAGGCTCAATCGATAGCACCCCGATTCAGGAAAACACGAGGCAAACATGGATCAGAAGATCAACAAGGTAGTCATCGCTGGTGGAGGTACCGCCGGTTGGATGGCCGCGGCAGCCATTTCAAAGATTTTGGGCAAAGTGCTCGATATCACGCTGATTGAATCCGATGAAATTGGCACGGTTGGCGTCGGAGAAGCCACCATTCCTCCGCTGATGTCATACCACCAGTTACTGGATATCAAGGAACAGGACTTCATGGCAGCTACCCAGGCTACCTTCAAACTGGGAATCGCCTTCGAAGGCTGGCGTGACGTCAATGAGAACTACATTCACTCGTTTGGCACCACCGGAAGGGATCACTGGACAGCCGGCTTTCAGCATTTCTGGCTGAAGGACCGCAGCAGGGGGTCGACCCGGGATTATGGCGAATATTGCCTCGAACTGATTGCGGCGGAGCACAACAAGTTTGCCCACCTGCCAAAAGCCGGGTTGAATTACGCTTACCATATCGATGCCACGCTCTACGCTCGGTTCCTTCGTAAGTTCAGCGAGGGATTTGGCGTCAAGCGTGTCGAGGGCAAGATCAACCAGGTCGCGACCTGGCCGGAAAATGGCTTTATCAAATCGCTAACCCTGGAATCAGGGCAGGTGATTGAGGGAGACCTGTTTATCGACTGCACCGGGTTCAGGGGCTTGCTGATCGAGCAGACGCTGAAAACCGGCTACAAGGACTGGTCGCACTGGCTGCCCTGTGACAGCGCCGTGGCTGTACAGACTGAATCCCTGATTGAAGCGATCCCGTATACACGGGCCATTGCGCATGAATCCGGCTGGCAGTGGCGTATTCCGCTGCAGCACCGGGTGGGCAATGGCATGGTCTACAGCAGCCAGTACATTGACGATGACGATGCCAAAAGAAAACTGCTGAAAAATATTTCGGGCGGACGCTTGACGGATCCGCTGCAGATCAAGTTCAGAACCGGCCGTCGGCTGAAAAACTGGAACAAAAACTGCATCGCGCTGGGCCTGGCCAGTGGTTTCCTGGAGCCGCTGGAGTCGACCAGTATCCACCTGATTCAGCGCGGCGTGCTGCGCCTGATGCAGTTATTTCCCATTACCGGCATCAAGCAGCCGGATGTCGACGAATACAACAAGCAGAGCCTGCTTGAAATCCACAACATCAGGGATTTCATCATTCTGCATTACAAGGTCACCAACCGGCAGGACAGTCCTTTCTGGCGTTATTGCCGGTCGATGCAAGTGCCGGACTCGCTGCAGCACCGGATAGACCTGTTCAGGGAATCGGCCCGGGTTTTCAAAATTCCGAATGAGCTGTTTGGCGAAAACTCCTGGATACAGGTCATGCTGGGCCAGGGCCTGATACCGGAGCAGTACCACCAGACGGTGGATGTCATGGGCGACCAGGAATTAACCCGCTTCATGGAAAATATTCGGACCCACGTCGAGCGCACGGTGGCCAAGCTGCCGAACCACCAGGCGTATGTTGAGCAGTACTGTAAAGCGAAAGCCTGAACAGGCCTTGAAGATAATTAACTTACTTTGATAAATCTATCGGGTACAGCTAGAATGTAAACGCTTACATTTTTATTTGGGGCCGACAAACATTGGTATGAAGATCGTTTTACCTCCCGGCTCCATCATGCATTCTCCTGACTTCCTGTTCGGTTCTGCGACTTCGTCCTACCAGATCGAAGGCGGGGCGGACTACCGCCTTCCCTGCATCTGGGATACTTTTTGCGAAAAAGCCGGAACGATCCGCGACCGCTCCAATGGAAGCGTCGCCTGCGATCATTTTTCCCGGTGGCGGGAAGATGTGGACCTGATGGCCGAACTGGGGCTGGATGCTTACCGGTTTTCGGTGTCGTGGCCGCGACTCATCAACGCTGATGGGTCTGTGCGCGAGGAGGGAGTTGCATTCTACATCCAGTTGCTCGACCACTTGAGCACTTACGATATCCGGCCATTCGTCACGCTCTACCATTGGGATCTTCCTCAGTATTTGCAAGATGAAGGCGGCTGGTTGAACCGTGAAACCGCCTTCCGGTTCCGGGATTATGCAGACCTGGTGACGAAAGAGTTCGGTACCCGGGTTTATTCCTATGCCACCCTCAATGAGCCCTTTTGCAGCGCTTACTATGGCTATGAAACCGGTATGCATGCCCCGGGGCTGCAGGACAGGACCCTTGGGAAAAAGGCTGCCCACCACTTGTTGCTCGCGCATGGACTGGCCATGCCGGTTCTTCAGCGGAACAGTCCCGAATCGCTGAATGGTATCGTTCTGAATTTCACGCCTTGCTACCCCGCTACTGATTCCGCAGCCGATCAGGATGCGGCCCGCGTGGCCGATGAAACGTTCAACCAGTGGTATATCAAGCCCCTGATGGAGGGAGCATACCCTTCCATTATCGACCATATCCCTGAATCTGAACGGCCGGAAGTTTTGCCGGGCGACCTCGACAGCATGGCTCACCCGCTGGATTTCCTGGGAGTCAACTACTATCGCGGGCCCTATACCGGGCGGACGAGCAGCGGCCGTTTGTGCAGCTGCCGCCTGCGGGCACCTCCTTGACGGCCATGGGTTGGGAGATTTATCCGGACGCATTTACCGACTTGCTGTTGTCATTGAACCGGAGATACCGTTTACCTCCACTCTACATAACGGAGAACGGTGCCGCGGTGGATGACCGCATCGAGCAGGGCGAGGTCAATGACATTCGACGAATCCGTTATTTTCAGGAACACCTCGAGGCCTTGCACGAGGCGCTGGAGCAGGGAGTGGATGTGCGCGGCTATTTTGCCTGGAGCCTGATGGATAATTTTGAATGGGCTGAGGGTTACGAGAAACGGTTTGGTATTGTGCATGTGGACTATGCCACCCAGAAAAGAACCATCAAGGCCAGCGGGCTCTCGTTCCGCGACATGCTGAATCGTCGAAAGCAGCTGGTGGCGGCCTGACATGGCGACGATTTACGAAGTTTCGGAACTCGCCGGCGTTTCCCTGGCCACTGTTTCCCGTGTCATGAACGACAGTGGCAAGGTCACTGCAAAAACCCGTAAGAAGGTCAAAGCCGCCATGCGGGAACTGGGCTACCGGCCGAATTCGATCGCTCGGTCGCTGGCGTCAAGCCGCACCGACAGCGTTGGCGTGCTCGTGCCCATGTTTTACGGCCCGTTTTACGGAGAAATTCTGAGCGGGATCGAAACGGAACTGCGTGATGCCGGCAAGCACGTGATCATTACCGCCGGGCACAGTGACAAGGCGAGTGAGGAAGCGGGCATCGAGTTTCTGCTGTCACGAAATTGTGACGCCCTGATCCTGCACGTCGACGCGGTTGACGATGATTACCTGAAGAAGCTGTGTCGCGAATCAGTTCCGATCGTGGTGATCGGCCGGCACGTTGCTGGATTTGAAGATCATTGCATTAACCTCGACAATGAACTGGGCGGTTACCTTGCAACAAAATCGGTCCTGGTGCTGGGTCATAAAAAGCTGGCGTATATTTCCGGACCGCTCTGGAAGCACGATGCCCACGACCGCTTGCAAGGCCACAAGCGGGCCCTGATGGAACATGGCCTCGAGTTCAATGCGCAACTCCTGTACGAGGGAAACTTCCGGGAAGCCAGCGGCAGCCGGGGATTGGAGGAACTGCTGCGAATCGGGCAACCCTTCTCGGCGGTCATCTGCGCCAACGACGAGATGGCGGCGGGCGCCCTGGGTGTCGCGCGGGAAAGAGGCCTGGAGATTCCGGAAGACCTTTCCGTGATAGGATTCGATAACGTATTTTTTACCCGTTATTTCAGACCCAAGCTATCCACCATCGACTATCAGATCAGCGGAATGGGACAAATGGCTGCGCGTGCGGTGCTTAAAATTGTCTATGGCGATAAAGATCTCGAGGTTCAGAACATGTTCCAACCCACCGTAGTCATGCGTTCCTCCGTCACATGTAAAACAGGCCCATAAAACTATGACACCAGGTATTCGTTTCACCATGCGAGTGGCGTTAACCGTTGCACTCGGTGGGTTTCTCATGGGCTTTGACGCCTCCGTGATTTCAGGTGTCGTTGGCTTTATCGAGCCGGAGTTTGAACTCAGTAAATTTGAATTGGGCTGGGCCGTCGCTTCGCTCACGCTCACGTCAACTCTGGCGATGATGCTGGCCGGCCCGATCAGCGATCGTTTTGGTCGCCGCCCGGTGCTCAAAGTAGCCGCCCTGCTGTTTACAGTCTCAGCGTTGGCTTCAGCAGTTGCGCCGGACTACATCACGCTGGTGGCGGCGCGCATGCTGGGGGGCTTCGGGGTGGGGGCGGCGCTGATTATCGCTCCCATGTACATTGCCGAGATTGCCCCGCCATCGGTGCGTGGCAGGCTGGTCTCTTTCAACCAGTTGAACATTGTCATCGGCATCTCGGCGGCCTATTTCAGCAACTATCTCATTCTCAGTCTCGGCCAGTCAGACCTTGGCTGGGCCCAGTCTCTCAGGATAGCGGACTGGAACTGGCGCTGGATGCTGGGTGTGGAGGCTCTGCCGGCCATATTCTATTTCTTCGCGCTGCTGTTCGTGCCCGAGAGCCCGCGGTGGCTGGTCATGCGTGGCAGGACCCGGGACGCCCTGGACATCATGGAACAGGTGAGTGGGCCGGAGCAGGCCAACACTGATCTGCAAGCCGTGCAGCAGTCACTGGATGCAGAAGCCAATGAAGAAAAAGGTTCGCTGAAGGACCTGTTCCAGCCCGCCATGAAGCTGGTATTGACGATCGGTATTTCGGTTGCCATCCTGCAGCAAATTACCGGTATCAATTCCGTGTTCTTCTATGCACCGATGATTTTTGAGCAGTCAGGGATCGGCACCGATGCCGCCTTCATGCAGGCCGTGCTGGTAGGTCTTGTGAACCTGGTATTCACGGTAACAGCCATCCTGCTGATCGATAAGCTGGGGCGGCGGCCGCTGATGCTGACGGGTCTGTTTATCATCGCATTTTGCATGTTATTACTGGCCTATGGTTTCAGTTCGGCCAGTTATACAGACAGTGGCGAACTGATGGGTGTAAATCCGGTACTGATACTGATCGGCATCCTGGGTTTCGTGGCCGGCTTTGCCATTTCACTCGGTCCGGTAATGTGGGTTCTGTTTTCAGAGTTATTTCCCAACCGGATTCGCGGTATTGCGATATCGTTCGTTGGGTTGATCAATTCTTCGATCAGCTTCATTGTGCAACTGGTTTTTCCCTGGGAACTGGAAAACTTCGGGCCATCGATCACTTTCCTGATCTACGGGGCATTTGCCGTTGCGGGATTGATTTTCGTCTGGCGCACCCTGCCTGAAACCAAGGGGCGCAGCCTGGAAGAGCTCGAAGTCGAGCTGGTATCCAGAAAATAGAAGGAATTATCGATCATGCGGATAACTACACGCCTGTTCCCCGTGCTCATTTTGTTGTTTGGTTCACTCCATGCGTCCGGGCCTGCGGAGGTCATTCCGGTTGAGGTCGTGCAGAAGCAGGGCAGATATGTGCTGGAAAGAGCAGGTGAACCTTACACCATCAGGGGCGCCGGCCTGGAATACAGTGATATTGCTGTTCTTGTTTCGCATGGCGGGAACTCGATCCGTACCTGGCGGACCAACAACGCCGAGTCAAGCGGACTAGAAGTGCTTGATAATGCCTGGAAGCACGGGGTCACAGTAACGCTGTGCATTGAAATCGGCCGTGAACGGCACGGTTTTGACTATGATGATGAAGCAGCCGTTGCTGCACAGCTGGAATTTGCCCGCGGAGAAGTGATGAAGTACAAAGACCATCCTGCCTTGTTGGTATGGATGATCGGCAATGAGCCCAATCTCCATTTCAAGAATCCGAAAGTGTTCGACGCAATCAACGATATTTCAGAGATGATTCACGAAGTAGACGGAAATCATCCGACCACGACGGCCCTGGCCGGCTTCAATGCCGAACTGGCCGGCCTGATTGAAACGCGTGCCCCTGACCTGGACTTTGTCAGTATCCAGATGTACGGCGACATCGTGAACCTGCCGCGCTACCTGAATGAGACGGGGTTTAACAAGCCCTACATGGTGACGGAATGGGGCGCGGTGGGGCACTGGGAAGTGCGGAAAACCACCTGGGGCGCGCCGGTTGAGCAGAACAGCACAGACAAGGCCGCCAATTATCTGAAGAGCTACGAGGTCGCCATTGCTTCGGACCCGGATCACGTGCTGGGGTCTTATGTCTTTCTGTGGGGTCAGAAACAGGAACGCACGCCGACCTGGTACGGCATGTTCCTCGCAGACGGCAAGAAAACGGAAGCCATCGACACGATGCATTACATCTGGACAGGTGCGTGGCCGGAAAACCGTTCACCACAGATCGAGGTGATGCAATTGGATTCCAGGACTTCCGCCGAAGACATCATATTGAGCGCTGGGGGCAGCTACGATGCGTTGTTGACTGCCCGGGATCCCGATGGTGACACGCTGACTTATCACTGGGAGGTTCTGCGTGAAAGCGAGGCAACCCAGGATGGGGGGGACAAAGAGGACGTTCCCGAGTCGATCGGCGGGCTGCTGGACCGGACCGACACACCGGCCGTCAATTTGAAGGCGCCCGGAGAGGCGGGCGCTTTCCGCCTGTTTGTTTATGTTTACGACGGCCAGGGCAACGCTGGTCACGCCAATATCCCGTTCCTGGTGCAATAGTTGTGGCGGAGGTCTTCTGGGGCGAATCGCTGGTCAGGGACGCCGCAACAGGCGGCACTGGGTCGCTTACTGAGCGCGACGGTGAGGTGTTTTACAAAATATCCAACTACCATGAAATGGCGCCGTTCCTGATGGCCATTGTCAGCGGTTCTGATCACTGGATGTACGTTTCCAGCACCGGCGGACTGACCTGTGGGCGCAGAAATCCTTCCAGCGCGCTCTTTCCTTACTGCACCGACGACAAAATCCATGATGCCTGGTCGACTACCGGGCCCTACAGCTGTCTGCTGGTTTCAAAAGCGGGGCGGACTTCTTTATGGAAACCATTTTTTGCCCAGGTCGATGTTTACGGGGTGGAGCGTAACCTGTACAAGAACCTGGCGGGGAACCGGCTGATTTTTGAAGAAATCAATCACAGTTTGGGCTTGACCTTCAGCTCTTGCTGGTCAAGCAGTGAGCGGTATGGCTTTGTCAGAAAAACGGTCCTGCAGAACCGTGGCGATGAAGATGTCCAGCTTGCAGTGCTCGACGGCTTGCGCAACATCCTGCCCTACGGAGTCACTCAGTCCCTGCAAAGTGAAATGAGCACCTTGCTGGATGCTTACAAGAAAACCGAAGCCGTTCCCGGCTACCCGGCTGCACTTTATTCGCTGAGCTCCATTCCGACGGACCGTGCCGAACCCAGCGAGGCTTTGATCACGACGATTGCCTGGACGGTTGGCCTTGAAAGTCCGGGGCTGCTGCTCAGTGAGGATCAGCTGCGAGCCTTTGAGACCGGCCAGCGACTGCGTTCTGAATCAACCAGCAATGGCAAGCGTGGAGCGTTTTTTGTCCATGCTTCCATCGAATTATCGCCGGGCGAGGATAGCAGCTGGTACCTGGTTTCTGATGTAAACCAGGGTCCGTCGCAGGTGGTGGGCCTGCTAGAACAGATAGAACAGGGTATCGATGCCCAGCTGATTGAAGCGGATATAGAGCAAGGCACGCAACGCATTCTGCAACGGGTGGGCGATGCCGACGGCTGCCAGTTGTCATCGGATGCGCTGGTTGCGGGCCGGCATTTTTCCAATACGCTGTTCAATATCATGCGCGGGGGCCTTTTTTACGACGATTACTGGTTTCCCTGCAACGATTTCAGGCAGTTCGTGGCAACCTGGAACAGGCCCCTGCTGCCGCTTTTTGATCAGCTGTTCGCATCCTGTCAGCAAAACGTCTCCAGGTTTGACGTTTTCGAGGCCGTGCAGCGCAGTGAAAGTGCCGACATGGTGCGCATGGCGCTGGAGTATTTACCACTGACTTTCAGCCGGCGTCACGGCGATCCAAGCCGACCGTGGAATCGGTTTTCCATTGATATCAAGAACCCTGACGGCTCGGATAAACTTTATTACGAGGGTAACTGGCGTGATATTTTCCAGAATTGGGAAGCGCTCGCATTATCCTATCCGGAGTTCATTGAGAGTTTTATTGCCAAGTTCGTAAACGCCTCTACGGCGGATGGCTACAATCCGTACCGGATTACTCGAGAGGGTTTTGAATGGGAAGTTCTCGACCTGGAGGATCCGTGGTCGAATATCGGCTACTGGGGTGACCACCAGGTCAATTACCTGGTAAAACTGCTCGAATTGTCCCGGCGCTACCACCCGGGAATGCTTTCCGGACTGCTCACTGAAAAAATATTCGTTTATGCCGACGTACCGTACCGGATCAGGGCCTACCAATCGCTGGTCAATGATCCCCGTAACAGCGTTGATTATGATCGGGAACGGGCCGAGGCGATCGAAGCCCGGGTTAAAGAAACAGGCAGTGACGGTCGTCTGGTGGTTTCGGAAGATGGTTTAATTTACCGCGTTTCCCTGCTGGAGAAACTGCTGGTTCCAGCCTTGTCGAAGCTGGGTAATTTTGTTCCGGGTGGCGGAATATGGATGAACACGCAGCGCCCGGAATGGAACGATGCCAACAATGCGTTGGTCGGTTACGGCTTGTCGATGGTCACGCTCTGCTACCTGAGGCGTTACATGGTCCTGCTCCAGGAACTGCTGGGGCAGGAGGAAGGGACGGAATATTCGCTGTCTGTTGAAGTAGCAGTGTTCCTCGCCGGCATTCAGCAACTGCTGAACGCGAATGCGTCACTGCTCGGTTCTGCGGTGCTGCCGGGCGACCGGAAACAGATCATGGATGGCCTGGGGGAGTTGTCGGAAGCATACCGCGGGTCGGTGTATCGGGGCTTCTCCGGTGAGTGTTCGGTTATCGACTCGTCACATTTGAAGTCTTTTCTGGAATTAGCGGTGGCCTGGCTGGACCATGGATTGGCGCATAGTCGACGCGAGGACGGATTGTATCACTCCTACAATCTGATCGACTTTGGCAAAGATGGTTATAAAGTCGAATACCTGCAGGAGATGCTGGAAGGGCAGGTGGCCGTGCTGAGTTCGGGTTTTCTCGATCCGGCTTCCAGCCTTGATTTGCTGAACGCATTAAGAGAAAGTGCTTTATATCGTTCTGATCAGAACAGCTATATTCTCTATCCGAAAAACACGCTTCAGCCTTTTATTGAGAAAAATATCATCGATGACGCCGCGATTCAGGACAACGAGTGGCTCAGGAGCCAGCTCGGTTCGGGTAATCGGAAAATCATCGAGCAGGATGTTAGCGGCAAAATTCATTTCAACGGCAGGTTCAGAAACGCCGAGGAACTTCGTTGCGCGCTGAAACAGGAGCCCGGGATCAGCAGGGAAGAAATCCAGGCAGTGATATCAGTATTTGAAGACGTTTTCGCGCACCGGCAGTTCACCGGCCGTTCTGGAGCCATGTACAAGTATGAAGGGCTCGGCTGTATCTACTGGCACATGGTCTCCAAGCTGTTGCTGGCTGATGCTGAGTGCATTGAAGCAGCTGTTCGGACAGGGTCGGACCAGAGCATCATCGACAGTCTCCTGTCGCACTTCGATGAAATCCAGGCTGGACTGGGCGTTCACAAGACGCCTGCAGACTACGGGGCCGTGCCACTGGATCCCTATTCACATACGACCGGTTTTAGCGGTGTTCAGCAGCCCGGCATGACGGGCCAGGTGAAAGAAGACATAATCTCGCGATTCATGCAACTGGGTGTTCGCGTGGAGGGTGGAGTGCTGGCGTTCTCGCCTTTTATGCTGGACAAGGCCGAATTTACCCGGCGACCAGAGACCTGGCGGCACGTGGCGGGAGGTGAGGAACTGATTCTGGAGCTCGAGCCTGGCTCCCTGGCCTTCAGTTTGTGCGGCGTACCGGTCATTTACCGGCTGGCTGATTCGGCCCGGATCCGGGTTTTTACTTGCGACGGTGGTTCGGAGTCAGTCAAGGGGAACAGTCTGGACAAGAACTGGTCTGCAGTTCTTTTCCGGCGTGACAAACGCATCAGCAAGTTGATCGTTGACCTGCCAGAGTCGACATTGCGGCAGTAACCCGGTTGATCGTTATGCCCGGCCGGCGTCGATATCCGGCACGGCTGATTTCAGAGCAGTACAAAGCTGGTGATCGCCACCACCGTCGTGGCCAGCAACAACAGCGTGACGTATGAAATCCCGATACAGCTGTACTTGACGAACGTCAACACCCAGCCCTGTTGATACACGCGCTTGAGCGAAAGCAACATGTAGATGGGCACCCAGATGCAGAGTGCCGCCGTGAGGGCGTTGGCGGCCGTGGTGATCGCCCCGGTTTCAGCGGGATCCTGCCATCCTGCGAACGCATTGGCGAGCATGATGATCAGCAGGACCACGAAAGCAAAAGAATGATTGTGCAACGCAAAAATCAGGTGCTCGACATAGTACTTTTTGGCGAACAAGTACCAGAACTTGAAAAGCAGGGCTACGATCGGCAGCAGGACAAACATCGTGGCGGGCAACAGGTCAAATATCTTATCGGTAATCAGGTTTGGATTAGCCTCGATTTCCTTTCCTTTCTGCGGTGATTGCGCTATTTCATCGTTGATCCAGTCATTAACCTTGTCCGGCAGAAACGAAATGATCAAAGGATTGGTTTCGCGGTCCCAGGGTTTGTCATTGAACTGGATGCGGTCTTGATCATCCTCATCCCCATCCTCAATTTCCTTGATCCCGGATTCGATTTCTGCGGCCAGTTCAGGGTCCAGTTTTTCCAGCGCCTGGTCCAGCTTCTCCCGGTCCAGCTTCTCCTGGTCCTCGGTTTCTATTTGAATACTTTTGATGGTCTCGCCTTCCTCGTCAGTTTCGGTATGGATCTGGATGGAATTGGTGGCAAGAATCGTCGCAAGGAAAAAAAAGATGAGACTGGAAAATATATAAAGTCGCAGGGGTGGAACGTAGCGGAATCTTTTTCCATCCAGGTAATCACGAGTCAGTTTTCCGGGCCGGAACAGTAAAGGCTTGATGGTGCGCATGAAACGCGAATCGAAATCCAGGAAGTCTTCCAGCAGCTCCCGCATCAAAACGGGAAAAAAGCGCAGGAAATTTTTGTCGGGCTGGCCGCAGTAGTGACAAAAGGGTCCCTGCAATCCGGTTCCGCAGTTCATGCAACTGGCCGAACCAGCAAGCCGCTTGCTGGAAATGGTCAATGCCTTGTTGTTATTTGTGCTCATGACAGCAACCCTCTGGTTTCCATCCAGTCCCTGGTGATTTCGATCAGTGTGCGGATGGGGGTGAAACGGTAATTCAATGCCTGCATGGCCTTGCTGGAGTCACAGTTCACGCGGTAGGACACCATGGCTGCGGACTCCGGTGTAATATCGGGCGGATTTCCGGTAAAGCGGGCCGCCGCAGCATTGGCGTAACCCCACGCACTCATGACCCACGCAGGCGCAGCTATGCCCGGGACTCGCCGGTCCAGAACCTCGCCGACAATTTTAACGACCCCGGTGAAATCCGCATATTCGCCGCCCAGCAGGTATTTCTCGCCGCTACGGCCCTGATGAAACGCCTGCACATGCGCCTTTGCAATTTCCCGCACATCACAGAAATTGCCGCCGCCAGGTGGAGCGGCGTACAGTTTCCCCCGGTTAACCATGCGGATCATGCGTGACCAGTTGTTCTGATCGCCCGGGCCGAGAATATGAGCAGGATTCAGGATGACCGCATCGATTTCCATCTCTCGCGTGGCCTGCAGTACAGATTCTTCAGCCAGGTGCTTGCTGCGCACGTAGTTGATCCAGTCGGTTTGACCGGTCCGTTCACTTCGCTCATCCAGTTCGCAATGTCTGAAACCCCAGGTGGTAAAGCTGGACGTGTGGATGAAGCGTTTAGCCTGAGCATTGGCGGCGGCATCGAGCATGTTTTGTGTGCCATCGATATTGACCCGGTCCTGTAATTCATTATTTCGAGACCAGAAGTTTGTACTGGCGCCGACATGAAACACGGCGTCGACCTGCTGCGGAATCGCCTCCATGACCGACTGACGGTCGGTCAGGTCACCCTGGTGGATAGACACCGGCAAGCCCTTGATTTCACCCAACAGCGAGTCGTCACGAACCAACACATGGGTGTGCCAGCCCTGCCTGAGAAGTTCCCGGGCCAGGTTGGAGCCGACAAAACCGGTCGCCCCGCTGAGAAATGCCGTGAGGCTCATGGCCCGTTGTTACTCCTGTACAATCATCGCTGCGCATGAACAGTATAACCAAACATAAAAACCATCCGGCCGAAATTGCCAGGACCATGCGACTGGCCACCCCAGTGATTATCGGGCAATTGGCGGTGTTCAGTATGAACTTTGTAGACACGGTCATGGCTGGCCGCTTGCCGGAGAAAGAAATCGCCCTGGCCGCCCTGGGTATTGGTGGTGCGGTGTGGTCTTCAATGCTGATGTTTATTCTTGGCACCTTGATGGTGGTTCAGCCCAGCGTGGCTCAACTGGACGGTGCACAGATGAAATCCGAGGCTGCCTCGCAAACCCGGCAGGCATTCTGGATAGCACTGGCCCTGGGTGTGCCGTTTGCGCTGGTCTGCACGTTCAGCGAGGCGCTTCTCACCGGGTTCGGAATTGACCCGGTGATCGTACCTGAGGCCGCCGGCTACCTGCGAGCGATGGCCTGGGGCGCTCCGGCCCTCAGCCTGGTGTTTCTGCTGCGATTTTTCAGCGAAGGAACGGGCAATACCACCCCGACCATGCTCTATGGAGTCGCCGGCGCGCTGCTGAACATACCGCTCAATTACGTGCTGATGTATGGGAAGCTCGGATTTCCAGCGCTGGGGACCGTGGGCTGCGGCTATGCAACTTCCATAGTTATCTGGCTGCAGCTCCTGTTGTTGTTTCTCTATATCCATAAACACCGCCACTATCAGCCGTTTGCCCTGATGTCCTACCTTGAGTCGCCAAGCTGGCCGAAAATCTGGTCGCTGTTGAAAGTGGGCCTCCCTATTGCAGTGGCCATTTTCGTCGAGGGCAGCCTGTTTGTAGGCGCTGCCCTGTTGATTGGGCGGCTGGGCCCGATCCCGGCAGCCGCCCACCTGATTGCGATCAATTTTTCGGCGCTGATGTTCATGATCCCCATTGGTCTGGCCAGCGCGATCTCTATCCGGGTGGGTAATGCCATCGGGCGGGGTGAACTGGATTCAGCGCGCTATACGGGCATTATTGGCGTTGTCATTGTGCTCGGATTCCAGACGGTCAGCGCCACCTGCATGTTTTTATTTCCCGAGTTGATTGTCAGTATCTACACTGATGACCTGGTGGTTGCGCCGCTGGCGGTCAGCCTGCTGTTTTACGCCGCAATCTTTCAGTACCCCGACGGGTTACAGATGGTGGCGGCAGGGGCTTTGCGTGGCTACAAGGATACGCGTAAGCCGATGTTGTACATGGTGATTTCTTTCTGGATTGTAGGCATGACGCTGGGGTACAACCTGACGTTCAACCGGGGCATGGGACCCGCGGGCATGTGGATAGGGATGATAGCCGGCCTGACGATTGCATCAGCACTGATGCTCCGGCGCTTTCAGCATACCAGTAAAAAACGGATTCGCGATCAGCACCTGTCCATCTAGGAACCGTTTTCCAGGTCCCTGAAACGTTTTTCGAGATCTGAAATCCGTTGATTACGCTCCGACAATTCGGGTGAAGACAGGCCTTCGGTTGATCGGGTCCGGCCGGGCATGTGTTCTTCAAAAAGCATGAAAAGCACTGCCAGCACCGCGTAGGTGACCAGCGCCCACAGCGTTTTGGTCAGCAGGAATGCGACGAACAGAGCACGAAGCACCCAGACGTTCCATCGGAACGCCTGGGCGAGGCCGGCACAGACGCCGGCGAGTAGAGATCCTTCAATCCGTTCGGCTTTCATTCTCATGAGGTGCCTGATGTTTCCACGTTATCAGAGGGTTCTGCAGTTTCCGGGGCATGCATGCCGGCGACACGCTTCTTCAGGCGTTCGAGTTCTTCCTCGATTTCTGGGTCAGCTGCTTTCTGGGCTGGCGCACTCCAGCCTGAAGTAACCGTTCCACCGACTTCGTAAGAGGCCACCCGCGCTTCGAGGTTATCCACCTGCGCCTGCAGGCGGTCGAAGCGCCCCATGGCCCGGCGAATTTTACGCTCACCCGGTGACAGCCTCTCACGTGCAGGCGCGGTAACGGAACCCGGGGTCTTGCCGGTTTCGAGGCCCTTGAGCTTGCTCTTTGATTCGGCAAGCTTGCTCTTGAGCGTGAGCATATCCTCTTCCATCTGCGTCACCCGCGCACGCACATTTTTCTGTTCGTCGATCACCGATTCATGGCGGTGAGATAACTCAGCCCTGGCCTTGAGGGCGGCGCGTGCGAGGTCATCGCGGTCCTCCGCAACTGCTTTTTCGGCTCGCCCCTGCCACTGGTCGACTTCTTCGGCAAGCTGGTTTTCGAGACGGTCGAGGTGCTGTTGTTCAGCCAGCAATTCTGCACAGGCCTGGCGAGCTTCCTCGCTGGCATCCTCCATTTCACGGATCAGCGCCCGTAACAGTTTTTCCGGATCTTCCGCTTTCTCGATAAGGGAATTGACGTTTGCAGCGATAACGTAACGCAGGCGAGAGAAGGCTCCCATGAATATCTCCTGTCTGTTCAAAATAAGGTAATATTCAATATGCAGAATTCATGCCATTCGAATAAAGTTCATAAAAACAATAATTTAATTGGATTATCGGCTCAGCCCACCAGGCTTCGATGGCGGATTTGACACAATCTTGGCGAACTGTCAGCAAGCAGGACCGTTGCCTGGTACTTTCGGCATTGTGAACAGCGGCGTATCGAAACTAAAATAGAACCTGCATCCAACAGGACCTTTCATGAGCGCCCATCAATCATTTTTCGTGAGATTTTTCCGGGGTATCTGGCACTTTATCGATGGCACCCGCAAAGTCATCCTTAATCTCGTCTTTTTTCTCGTTTTGTACATCGTTGTTTTGACGATGCTGGATACCGACGAAACATTGCTGCTCCAGCCAGACACGGCCCTGCTGCTCCAGCCCTACGGGGATGTGGTTGAACAGTACAGTGGCACGCCGTTGGATTACGTTCTGCAACAAGCGACGGAAACCACGCGGTCTGAAACACGTTTACGTGACCTGGTCCAGGCGGTGCGCCGGGCCAGCAACGATCCGAACATTGTCAGGTTGGTGATAGACCCGAATTACATGAGGCGTATCGGGCTGGCTTCCCTGCTGGAACTGGATGCGGCTATCGCTGAGTTCAAGTCTTCGGGCAAGCCCGTGGTAGCGCTGGTCGACAACCTGGGCCAGCAGCAGTACTTCCTCGCGTCCATGGCTGATGAAATATGGATGAATCCGCGCGGGACGGTTTGGATTGACGGTTTTTCGGCATACCGGCAGTTTTACCGGGAAGGTATTGAAAAGCTCGAAATCGAGGTCAACCTGTTTCGCGCCGGCAAGTATAAATCGGCGATGGAACCCTGGATCCGCGATGACATGTCACCCGAGGCCAAAGAAGCCAACCTGTTCTGGATCGGCAGTCTGTGGCAGCAATACCTGGATGTGATTTCCCGCCAGCGCGGAATTCCACTGGAGAACCTGACTCATGCGCTAAATCATTTTGCCGATCTTCTGGATGCAGCAGAAGGTGATTTCGCCCAAATGGCGCTCGATCTTGGACTGGTCGACCAATTGCTTGACCGGCCGGAAGCAAACGCCATTCTGGCGACCAGCGGGGCCCAGGGAGAGGGCAGCGAGGGCTACCGCCAGGTCAGTATGGACCATTACCTGGCGCTGACTGATGTACAGCACCGTCCGAAGTCTTCTTCAAGGGTGAAAGTGGTGGTCGCCGAAGGTGAAATCGTGAGAGGTACACAGCCCCAGGGTATCGTCGGCGCGGTGTCGCTATCGAAGAAATTGAGGGCGGCTGCGGAAGACAAGAACATCAAGGCGGTCGTTTTACGCGTCAACAGCCCGGGTGGTGACGCCTTTGCATCAGAGATCATCCGCCGCGAAATCCAGGCCCTGAAGGAAATGGGGAAAACCGTGGTTGTGTCGATGGGTAATGTCGCTGCTTCAGGCGGATACTGGATCGCGATGGGGGCTGACGAGGTCTGGGCCAGTCCTTCAACGATCACGGGTTCCATCGGTGTTTATGGCATTCTGCCGACATTCTCCCGTCCGCTGGCGAAACTGGGCATCCACACGGACGGCGTGGGCACGACACCACTGTCCGGTAAATTGCGCCTGGACCGTCCATTGGACCCGGACCTCAGGCGAATATTCCAACGGGCTACCGAACGTACCTACGAAGATTTCGTTGCACTCGTGGCGCAATCGCGACAGATGGAACCGGAAGACGTCTACAGCGTGGCCCAGGGCAGGGTGTGGAGCGGCAGCCAGGCAAAAGTCAGGGGCCTGGTCGATCAAACCGGCACGCTGCAGCAGGCGGTTGATGCGGCAGCCCGAATTGCGGGTTTGGGCAACGATTACGATATGGTCTATGACGAGTGGGAACTCAGTGCGGCGGAGGCTTTCCTGTTCGAAATGATCGGCAGTGCGATGGCGCGTCTCGATCTGGGGGTCTCAAGCCTGGGGCCGTTCCATAACACCCTGCTGGAAAATATTCTGAGTGATTTACGCGTCCTTTCGAGCAGTAATGAAGGCCTGACGATCGCTGCGCATTGCCTCTGCGATGTCCAGTAATTCGCCCTGGCGGCTGGCAGGTCAGCGAGCCCTGGTGACCGGGGCAAGCAGCGGAATCGGGCTGGCAACGGCCCGGGAAATGGCGGTGCTGGGTGCGGACCTGGTACTCGTGGCTCGCGGTAAACAGCGTCTCGCTAGCGCGAAAAACGCCATTGAATTGGTGGCTCCGGGTTGCCGCATTGAAATAGTCTCGGCGGATCTGTCACTGGAAGAAGACCGCCAGCGGCTGGTCGATGATCTGAAGGGTGCGGTTCAGATCCTGGTCAACAACTCGGGTACCAACATCCGCAAAAGGATGGAGGAACTCAGCCTGGATGAGTATCGCACCGTCCAGGAGGCGAACCTGGTTTCATGCTTCGAGATGTGCCGCCTGCTTTATCCGCTGTTAAAAAGCAGCGCGCCGGCGTGCGTGGTCAATAATGCTTCAGTGGCCGGTTTGACGCACCTGAGAACCGGTGCGCCTTATGGCATGAGCAAGGCGGCGATGATCCAGCTGACCCGCAACCTGGCGGTGGAGTGGGCAGAAGATGACATCCGGGTTAACGCGGTAGCGCCCTGGTACATCAACACGCCACTGGCCGGACAGGTCCTGCAGGATCCGGATTATCGCCGGCAGGTGCTGGAGCGGACGCCGATGGGCCGGGTGGGGGAAGTGGAGGAATGCGCCCGCGCCATTGCCTTTCTGTGCCTGCCCGCTGCAAGCTACATCACCGGCCAGTGCCTCGCAGTAGACGGCGGCTTCAGCGTCTATGGTTTCTGACCGGGTTACCTTTAATATCGTTTCGTGGGATCAGGCAAACCGCTGTGCAGCAGCCAGCGCTTGCTTTCTTTGTTATAGCGCCATTCCTGCTCGTCCAGTATGGTGCGCTCGACCGCCTGGTTGGCATTGAACATCTTTATTTCTACCTGTTGCCTGGCAGTCATTCCTTCGTCGAACACCCCGGTAGAACGCACGGTGTACGCCGTGACCTTGAAAAGACGGAGCCGGTCCAGGTCCAGCCGGGATATCGGGTGTTCGGCCATGTATTCAGGCGCGATAAAATCGGCAGCAGCATCCCACTGGCTCCAGCGAATAATGGTCTCGTATTGTTTGAACGCTTCTCCCCTGCTTTTGCTGACCTGGTTGCTGCTACAAGCTGTCAGCACCAGCATGACCAGTACCCAAATTGATATGAATTTTGTAGATGCGTGCATTCCTTGCCTCATAGGTTTTTGTACCGGAGCATTGTAACTTACCTCAGGTTCAGCCAGAGAATGGGTATCCAGGCGATACCGATCACTATCCAGCAGAAAAAAACTGCAGCTGAACCCATGTCTTTGGCCCGGCCTGACAGGTCATGAAACTCGTGACCAATGCGATCCACAACGTTTTCGACGGCCGAGTTGAGTAATTCTACAATAATGATCAAACCCAGAGGGGAAACCAGCAGAATCCACTGCTCGATCGTTTTTGCGACGAAAAACGAGGCAGCAAACAACACAGCGGATATGACCACGTCCGCCCGGAAAGCCGCTTCATTTTGCCAACAGGCCCGGATTCCATTGATGGAGTATCCGGTGGCCGCCAGCAGGCCTTTCAGTCCGTTGTCTTCGCGCTTCATGAATCGCCCGGTTGCCGGGTATAACGCCCGTCAAAAAGCACGGTCCAGTTATTTCCCTCATCTCTGCTGGCTTCCCACAACTGGCGCACGCTGCCGTCAGGATCCGGTGTCCAGCTGATGCGATGGAGTGCTTCGCCGTTGCCATCCCGGACCGGCCTCTTACCGCTCAGGACCATCGAGCCATCCTGCCAGCCACCGTCCAACAGGAGCAGCGTACCGCTACTGTCTACCCAGGTCTGGTGCCAGCGACCGGTGGCCTTGTCATAGATATTGAAACTGGTGCCGCTGATGCCACCTGGCCCGGCACCCTGCCAGTTTTCCTGCAGGGCACAGCCGTTATGGATGGCATGGATGGAGTTGGTGCCCGCGGGCTGATCGTTTGACGTGACGTCCCAGTCACCGACCCAAAAATCGAACTGCCGATACTCCGGCGTGTCACAGAGTTTTGCCGGTACTGGAGTACCGGGTTCAGTTTCCTGTGCCGTCACGAGAATCGGTATCAACAGCAACAGTGAAAGCAAGAATTTCATCGCTGGTTCCTCTATAAATTTGGCAACCATGCTAACATTCGCCGCTTGCCCGATGTGGATATTATGAAAGTAGATAATCAAATGCAAAACCCTTTAAACCAATCCGGCCAGCCGTTTCGGCTGCCCGATTTTCCGGCCATCGAGCCAGACCATGTCATGCCGGCGCTGACCGCGTTGTTGCAGGACTACCATGACGGTATCAAGCAATGGCTGGCTGAGGGCGGGGAATCCGGTTGGTCCATGGTCGAGCAGGAAATTGCCTGGGCAGACGAACTGAACCGTGCATGGTCGCCGGTATCCCATCTCAATTCGGTGGCGGACAGCCTGTCTCTCAGAAAGGCTTATAACGCTGGCCTCGAACGGCTGACGGAACACGAAAACTGGCGACAACAGCACCGGGGGATTTTTGAGGCATACCGGAAGTTGAAGGATTCTGCCGCATTTGCGGACCTGAGTCCGGTTCAGCAGAGAATCATAGAGCTCGAATTGCGCGACTTTCACCTGGCCGGCGTAGGGCTGGCGGACAGCGACCAGGAAGTTTACCGCACGCTGGTCATGCGCCTGAGCAAGCTGGGTTCGCAGTTCTCTGAAAACGTGATCGATGCGACCCAGGCGTGGACGCTGCATTTTGAAGACACGGCCCGCCTGGCCGGGTTGCCGGCCGCTGAAATGAAGATGCTCCAGGGGATTGCGGGCGTCCATGAGCGGCAAGGCTGGATGGTGGATCTCAGCGCACCCTGTTTTCACGCGATCATCACCCATGCGGATGACCGCGAACTCAGGCGTGAGATTTACACGGCCTACGTGACCCGCGCATCCGACCAGGGCCCATCGGCCGGGCAATGGGACAATATGCCGTTGATCCAGGAAATATTGTCGCTGAGGCACCAGTTGGCAAAGCTTTTGGGATTCCATAATTACGTTGAGCTGGCCCTGGCCAGGAGGATGGCCGAGACCCCCGAATCGGTGAACGATTTTCTGCAGAACCTCGCAAGCCGGGCTCGACCCGAAGCGAAGCGGCAATATGAATTGCTGCTAAAGTTCGCGCAGTCCCGGGGTGCTGAGCTGCCACTGGAGGCATGGGACATTGCCTTCTGGTCTGAGCGTTACCGCCAGTCTGAATTGCAGTTGTCAGATGAAGAGCTGAAGCCTTATTTCCCCCTCGAAAACATGTTGTCAGCGTTGTTCTTTACCGCGCACCAGTTGTTTGGAGCCACGCTGGAGCTGGATGAAAATATCGAGGCATGGCACCCGGACGTCCGTTTTTACTGGCTACAGGACCGTGCCGGCCAGAGAATCGCAGGGCTTTACATGGACCTTTTTGCACGCAGGGACAAGCGCGGTGGCGCATGGATGGATGTGTGTCTTTCACGCAGGGCGCTGGAATCCGGCAACCAGTTGCCGATGGCTTATCTGACCTGTAACTTTGCGCCGCCGGTCGAGGATCAGCCTTGCCTGATGACGCATGATGATGTCCAGACCCTTTTTCATGAATTTGGGCACTGCCTGCATCACATGCTGACAGAAATTGATTGGCCGCAGGTGAACGGCATCAATAGCGTCGAATGGGATGCAGTAGAGTTACCCAGCCAGTTGCTTGAGAACTGGTGCTGGGAGGACGAGATCCTGACCCGGTTTGCACGGCACTACCAGGATGGCAGGGCCATGCCTGGCGAACTGAAGAACCGCTTACTTCGGTCGAGAAACTTCCAGAAAGCGCTGTTCCTGGTCAGGCAACTGGAGTACGCCTTGTGCGACCTGCGCCTGCATCTCGATTATGACCCGGAACATCCGGTCAACCCGCTGGAGGTATTGAATGAAGTCCGCCGGGAAGTGTCGGTGGTGCCAGTCCCGGAGTGGAACCGTTTTCTCGACAGTTTTGGCCATATTTTCGGTGGCGGTTACGCGGCAGGATACTATAGTTACCTGTGGGCCGAACAACTGGCTGCAGACGCCTGGGGAAGGTTTCGGGCGGAAGGTACGCTGCAACCAGCTACCGGTGACGCACTGCGCCGGGAAATTCTGTCGGTTGGCGCTTCACGCCCTGCGATGGATTCGTTCATCGCCTTCCGGGGACGGCCACCCGAGCCTGGGCCCCTGCTTGAGAGTTACGGTTTAAAGGAAACATGAAGCCATGAAAATTGCCTCCTGGAATGTCAACTCCCTGAATGTCAGGCTGCCCCACGTGCTGGCCTGGTGTGATGCAGCACAACCGGATGTGCTGGCCCTGCAGGAGACCAAGCTGCCCGATGACCGCTTTCCTGCTGAGGAACTGAAAAGCGCCGGATATCACAGCATTTACTCGGGTCAGAAAACCTACAATGGTGTTGCGGTATTGAGCCGGCAACAAGCCAGCGATCCGATCACCGACATTCCCGGCCTGGATGACCCGCAGCGACGAATCCTGGCCGTTACTGTTGGTGATATTCGTATTATCGACCTCTACGTCGTCAACGGCAGCGAAGTCGGGTCCGAGAAGTTTGGATACAAGCTGCATTGGCTGGACAAGGTCACCGAGTGGATAGGAACGGAAATGCAGCAGCATGATAAAGTCGTCGTGCTGGGGGATTTCAACATCGCACCGGATGACCGGGACGTCTATGACCCGGCCGCCTGGGAAGAGAAAATCCTGTGCAGTACACCGGAACGCGACGCGCTGAAAAGAATACTCGGACTGGGACTCATTGATACCTTTCGGTTGTTCGACCAGGAAGAACGGATCTGGAGCTGGTGGGATTACCGGATGAACATGTTCCGCCGCAAACTGGGTTTGCGAATCGACCTGGTGCTGGCGTCGAGCGCCATGACTGAATGCTGTACTGCGAGTTACATCGATATCGAGCCGCGCAGGCAGGAGCGGCCGTCAGACCATGCGCCTGCCATCGCGGAATTTGATCAGTAAGCAGGAACCGAAGAATCGATCTCCATCGACCAGGCGTGGATACCGCCCGCAACGTTGCTGATGTTGGTGAACCCCTGCTTACGGAAATACTCGGCAGCCCCCATGCTTGAATTACCGTGATGGCACAGGAATGCGATCGCGGTGTCTTTCGGTAATTGTTCGAGTTGTTCCATGGTTTCCCGGTCCAGCCCGCGGGCGCCTTCGATGGACGCGCGCGCCCGCTCGTCTTCGCCGCGCACGTCAACCAGCGTGATCGAACCTGATTTGAGTGCTTCGGCCAGTTCCTGAACGGTCATTTGCCTGACAGGAGCCGGCGCCATCGGCAATTCGATGGCCAGGCCTTCGCCCTGCATGGTGGACACCCAATCAATCACCGCGTCCCGGGCGCGTTGTGCTGTGGCGATGTCCATCAGGACCTTGATGCCATTGGATTCACTGACAATTTCATGTCCCTGCGCAGGTGCGAGGTTGAACTGGGAACTCCAGTTGGCATCAATCGCAAAATGCAGGCCGATGCCTTCATGTCCTTCCATCGCCTCGAGGATCTTTTCAGCGGCTGCCGGGGTTACGGTGATATCCGGTGCGGTCCGGTCAGGCTGTTCCATCCCCAGGGTCTGGTGTAATTCGCCTGAGTTAAGCATGGTGAGCACTATGTCACAGCCGCCAACCAGTTCGCCGTCGATGTAAAGCTGGGGAATGGTTGGCCAGTTGCCGTAAACCTTGATGCCCTCACGTATTTCAGCGTCGTCAAGCACGTTAACGGCCACGTAATCGGGGATGACGCTGTCCAGGGCGGCCACCGTCTTGGCCGAAAAACCGCACTGGGGTTGCTGCGGCGTGCCCTTCATGAACAGGACAACCTTGTTGTTGCTCACGTAATTTTCAATTTTACTCTTTACTGCGTCATTGATTTCCATAGCTTATTCCGGGTTCCGTGGCTGCTGTCGTCTCAAGTACAGCATAAATGAGGTTAATTTCTGCGATATCAAGAATCATTCCAGCCATAATCGATCGTAATCTCTGTATTTGCCTCCATGTCGACCAGCGCATAACAGTGCAAACCGTCCATTTCAGCGGTGGGTTTGTCGGCATGGTTCATGTAGCGCATTTCGTTTTTTCCGTCATGGCCGGTCCAGCCACCCTGGTCATTTTCAATCCAGAGCACGTGGGCGCCGTCCTCTTCCACCACCGGTCCGTCATAAACGCCAATCAACTGTCCTGACTGCAGCGGGCGGGCGGCGAACAGGCCCTTGCCATGAATGCGGGAGGCCGCGATGTAAACCAGGCTGTTCAATGGCGTGTCTTTGACTGGCTGGGATCGGGCAGCAATGTGCGGGATTTTTCATCATAAAGAATGGTCCCGGGGAAGGCCACGGTATGCACGCCGGGAACATGCTGGCGGATGTGGGCATGAATATCGTTCAGTCCGTCGGGACAGAGCGGGTAATAGTGATCGACGCGGTCAGAGGAACAGACTGTAATCGCAACGGTGCCCAGTTCAGCAAAGCTGTGTTCGGTGATCGTCGCGTCTCCCTCGGAACATGCAGCCGCCGGTTGCTTGAAAAATGTACCCTCCAGCAGTTTATCGCTGCCCCGGCGGGTGAAGCGGACATCCAGTCCATGGGCGTTGAGCGTCGTCAGGTATTGCCGTATTTCGCGGGTCCAGTTGCCGTAGCCTTCCGCTAGCCCCTGCCTTTCAGCCTGGTGTCCCGCGCCTTTTCCCTCTGTCGACCAGCTGTCGAAGGTTTCGAAGCAGGTAGTTACCTGGCCGTTATCCCATACAAACCGCTGTCCGCTATCGTTTTCCACCTCGACCGGGCCGGCTTGTCCGCTAAGCGCGGCGTCCAGCAGTTCCCATAGCGGCAGGAAACCAAAATGTTCCAGTTGCAGTCGCAACATCGCGTTCAGGTCGGTCAGGGTCATGAAACGGGCATGGCTGATGGAAACTGAAAATGCGGTTTGCATCCAGGCAGCCGAGTGGGCCGAAACCTGGCCCTCTTCGAGGAATCGGTATTCCATCTGCTGCCCCAACTCATTCACCAGCTGTGCCGGCCCATGCAAAACCACCGGTAACAACTGCAACGGGCCCAGCGGGATGTTGTCGCCGGGCTGCAACCCGGCAGCCGGCATTTTTCCGGCCTGGGCTGCGATACTGACCAGGCCGGCTTTGAAATCTTCAGCTTTGGCGCTGGTGGCCGTGGCTTCCAGTGACCGGAATACCGGGTATGACGGGCACAGGACTTGCGTCTGGTCATAGAGGGCGCCAGCCAGGATCAGGCTGCAGTGAGATACCTCGGGAAGTAGTGCTTTCAGGTCCGCGGCCACGTGAGCCAGCAGCTGCTCGGCATCAGAATTCCCGAGCAGAGCAGGGCGTTTTGCGTCCGCCCCATAAAAACGGGTCGCATCGGTTTCGATGGCTACCAGGATTCGGTAGAAACGGGTCTCCCCAGGCTGCGACGCCATTCAGAACAGCGAGAAAGGGGACTTGCCGCTCCCGCCTTTTCCTCTTGAGCGGCGGCTGCGCATGCGGGAATGAAGCTGTTTGCGGCGTTCCTCCAGCCAGTCAGAACGTTCCATTTCCAAGGCTTCCTGTCCCAGGCGATTGGATTCGGCAGCACGGAATACACAAAAATCCTGGTATGCCTGGATTTCATGTTTGAGTTCCCGGCTTACCATTTCAATCATGATGGCATCATCGAGAAAACCCAGCCCGGGAATGTCATCCGGTATCAGGTCTTCTGGCTCTGAAAAATAAGCGAGCGCTTCCAGTACGCGTGTACGGTCATCTTTCTCCAGGCCCCAGCCACTGTCGATGACCATTCCGATCAGTGTCTCCATCCGGTTCATTCGTTCACGGATAAAATCGGAGGTATCGGATTGCCACACCTCCGCCAGGAGTTTGCGGGCGTTGGCAATGACCGCATCCTCATCCAGGTCGCCGGTCTTTTGCCTCGCGTCCAGCATCACTTTTTTGAAATAGTCAAGATCTTCGTTGCTCAGTTCGAAGGTTATTTCCATCGACATCATGTTCTCCCGGAATATATCCGTTTCATGAGATTAGCCTAAAACGCCGGCTTTCCGCCGTCAATCGCGTTTCCTTCGGATCAGAACTGTTCTTCCCTGGTGAGCCCTTTGGCCCGCGTGACGGCAGATCTGAAATAGCCTGGCTTGCCCGGGACAGGATAAAGGTGTCCCTTGTGCGCAAAACTCAGATAGCCGTCCTCGACTGTGCGAACCCGGCCCTCGAGGTCAAAAGGCAGACTTTTTACCTCCTTGCTAGCCAGTGATTCCAACAGGTTGCGGCTGAACTCGTCAGGTAACTCCTCAACATTGACCTCTTCCACGGAGTTGGCGCCGATCAGCAGTTCGAACTCCCTGTTTTCGCGAGTCAGTTGCACGCCGTTGACGGTCACCGTGATATCGATCATCGAAATGTTCATCGGCACGCCGTTCTGGTTTCGTATATCAAAATCAGCGGCCAGGCGGTCATCGATCAGGCTCATACTTGAAATACTGATGAAAGGTGGTCTTCCCTTGATGATATTGGGGCCGCAGGAGACGAGAAATACAACGGCTGCGGCCAGCAATAATACCAGCGGCAAAATTCGGGGGCGGTCAGCAGAATTCAATTGTGAATGGGATTGCATATGTGGCACCTCACCTTATGAGCGCAATTTTGCGACGATTCCGGCGCAGCAACAACTGTCTCGGACGGCATGTTGACCAGGCATGGATCAAATACCTCCGGACAGCGCATATGAAACACGCAGCCAGCCGGGGGAGTCAAGGGCGAAGGCTGCTCACCGCCCAGAACCAATGGACGCGGGTGGCCGGGATCAGCGACTGGAACAGCCTGCAGCAGGGACTTGGTGTAAGGATGGGCGGGCGCGGCGAACAGGGTCTGCGCTGGACCTGTTTCCAAGAGTTTACCCAGGTACATCACACCGACCGAATCCGCCAGCTTACGCACCACCGCCAGGTCATGGGAAACGAAAATGAAAGCAATCCCCCGCTTTACCCTCAGATCCTTAATCACCTTGATGATGCGTGACTGCACGCGGACATCGAGTGAAGACACCGGCTCATCTGCGATGATCAGGCTGGGCCGGGTGATCACGGCGCGCGCCAACGCTACCCGCTGCCGCTGACCACCGGAAAGTTCCTGCGGATATCGATTGGCCAGGGCGGGGTCGAGGTCCACGGTTTCCAGGCTGGCCGCAACCTGTGCCGGTCTTTCCGCCGGGTTGCCGATCCGGAAATGCTCAAGAGGTTCGGTCAGCGCCTGGCGAACGGTGCGCCGCGGGCTGAGTGACGCCAGCGAATCCTGGAATACCAGCTGAATGTCCTTGCGGGCTGAATTCAAATCGGACTTATTCATCGTGAACAGGTCGTTGCCGCGGAACAGCGCCTGGCCAGCATTCGGTTTAACCAGTTGCAGAATCGCGTGAGCCAGAGATGACTTACCCGATCCGGATTCACCGACCAGCCCGTAGATTTCACCCGCCGCGATGTCCAGGCTGACCCCGCGTACAGCCCGGAGTGGTTTGCGAGAGCCGGCGGCCGGGGGATATTCGACAGACAGGTTGCGAATACTGAGCAGGGTTGGTGATCGCTGCGGCATCAGGCAACTGCCCCGGTGGTGTAAGACAGCAGTTGCCTGGTACAGGGGTGCTGTGGCTGCTTGAAAAGGTTCTCGACTTCGGCGGTCTCAACGATTACTCCGTCAAGCATGACCATGACCCGGTCTGCATATTGCGCAACAACACCCAGGTCGTGGGTGATCAGCAGGATGGCCGTACCGTACTCCCGGCCCAGCTTCGTCAGCTGGTCCAGCACCTGGGCCTGAGTAGTGACATCCAGCGCCGTCGTTGGCTCGTCTGCAATCAATACGGCGGGGCGGCATGACATGGCCATGGCGATCATCACCCTTTGCCGCATGCCGCCGGAAAGCTGGTGGGGATAACTTCTGAAGATTCGTTCAGGATCAGCAAAACCTACCTGCTGCAGCATCTTGATAGTCCGGTCCCGGGCTTCGTTTCGCGCCGATCCCAGGTGGCGCCTGAGCACACTGCTGACCTGGTGGCCGCAACTGAACACCGGGTCCAGCGCCGTCAGCGGTTCCTGGAAAATCATGGAAATTTCGTTGCCCCTGAGCTTTCGCAGCGAGGCCGGTGGCAGGTCGCTGCAGTCAGTACCGTTCAGCTCAATCGCCCCGGCCGTCACCTGCCAGTGGCTGGCGGGAAGGAGCCCCATGATGGCTTCAGCAGTCTTGGTTTTGCCGCAGCCGGATTCTCCCACCAACGCCAGTATTTCGCCTTTCCGAAGATCAAAGCCGATCTCGCTCACAATGGCCGGCGCCCCGGGCTCCAGGGTACTCTTTACCGTCAGCTTGCTGATTCTCAATGCCGGCTGGTTCACAAGGCTGCCTGTTTTGGATCAAAGGAGTCCTGCAGTGCATCCGACAACAGGTTGAAGCCCAGCAGCAGCAGGAACAACATGATGGATGCAGCGAGAAAATTGTTGAAATGTCCCGCCAGCACTTCCTGGGTGCTTTCCGCCAGCATCAGGCCCCAGCTGACGCCATCCTGCACGCCCAGTCCCAGGAAACTGAGGATAACCTCGGTCTTGATCGCGGCGACAAATGAAATGCTGGCCTGGATCAGCAGAATATGCAGCGTGTTGGGCAGCACGTGGCGCATCAGAATAAGCCAGGAGGGCAAGCCAATCGCACGGGCCGACAGAACGAATTCCCTGGACTTGATCTTCATGACCTCTGCCCGGGCCAGCCGGGCGGTTGCCGTCCAGAAAGTTGCGATCATCGCCACGTGCATCGCCCACGGTAATCCCTGCAAGGCAAACGCAACCGCGGCGACAAACAGGTAGAAAGGAATCGAGTCCAGCACGCCGGCCAGCCACAGTACGGTGCCATCGGCAAGGGTGTTGCTGCGCCAACCTGCGACAGCGCCGAGTGCCGCACCCAGCGCAGTGGACAGCAGTGAAACGACGATGCCGATTTCAAACGCGGTGCGTACGCTGTAAACGGCACGTTCAAAGATATCCTGTCCCAGCTGGTTGGTGCCAAACCACCAGGTCGAGCCTGGCGATGCCCAGCGCTCGCCATCAGCGGCAGACCAGTTCTGACCGGCCCATCCTGCCCAGACGGCCACGGCCAGCAGGAAAAAGAAAATCACTATGACCAAACCGGTGAGCCCGCTACGACTGATTCTCATTTTTCGTCGGGCCAGTATTTCAGTAGCCACTACGCAATCCTCGGATCGACCAGCTTGTAAATGAAATCCGTGAACAGCTGGATCACGATGAAGGCGACGGCCGTCAGCCCCACAACCGCTTTCAGGACCGGTTGGTCGCCACTGGTGACTGCATCGAAAGTGGCTTTGCCGATCCCCGGGATACCGAAATAACTCTCGATCAGCAGGCTTCCTGAAATCACTACCAGCGGGATGGTGTACATGAACCGGGTGATGATCGGTACCAGGCTGTTCTTGAGTACGTGCCGCCACAGGATGGTCATCGTTGAAGCGCCATAAGCCCTTGCAGTTCGGATGTGGTCTTTACCGGCCTCTTCGACGAAAACTGCACGAAAGAAACGGGTGTTATAGCCCACCGTGATGAAAATCAGCGAAAGCGTGGGTACTGTCACGTAATAGAGGTAGCTGGCAAGTCCGCTGACTTGCCAGCCACGAACCGGGAACAGGTTGAGGCCGTAAGGCGTGCACAGCAGAACCTGCAGAAAGATGATGACCACCAGGAAGCTGATGCTCATACCGGTCACCGAGAAACCGGTGATCAAGCGATCCGTCCATTGGTCTTTCTTGCCCGTGGCCAGCAATGCCAGGGCGATGCCAAGCAAGTTGCCCAGAATGAAGCCTGGCAGCATCAACGCCAGCGTCACCGGGATGGTTTTTTGCAGAATACGGTTGACCGACTCGCCCGAGGAATTCGAGGCGCCGAGGTTGAAAGTGAACAGGTCTGCCAGGTAATGGCCGTATCGCACGACAAAGGACTGGTTGTAACCCAGTTGTTCCCGTACTTCGGCGATTTGCTCGGTGGTCGCATTCTTACCGATAAGGGTATAAGTCTGATCCGGCCCGAACCATACCATCAGCGAAAAACTGATGAAGGTGACGCCCAGGATCAGCAGGCCGCCATGGCTCAGTTTACGCAAAAACCAGGGCACTATGGGACCTGTTCAACCGTAGTGGCGCCAGGGCTGCCGGTATGGACAAACCTGAAGAAAAATCCTCCGACGAACGAACGGTCAGGCAGCATCCTGAAGTTGCGGCTCCATAACAGGATAAGTTTGCGGGATACGCCGCTGATGGTGGCGCAGTCATCAATCACGATCCGGTTCATGTTGCGATACATGGTGGTTCGCAGCGGCGAACTCTGCATACTGGAGCTTGACTGGTACAAGCGGTCGAATTCATCATTTTGATAGTTGGCGCTGTTTGACCCGGGCGACGCATTGGGCCCATAAAACAATTGCATCGTGTTCTCGGCATCCGGATAGTCCATCGTCCAGCCCGTTGTCACCAGCATCACTTCGCGATTGAGGTAGGCTTTCGCATAATCTCCATAGGTCGCAAAAGTCAGCGGGCGGATCTTTTCAGGGGGATAGCCAATATCTCCGAGAAAACTCCTGAATTGCTCAAACATCTGCCGCTCAGTGACGCTGGACGGAAATCCGTACTCGAGCACGGGCAGGTTTGCAGGGTTCCAGCCGTGTTCCGCCAGCAGCGCCCTGGCGCCATCCAGGTCACGCTTGACAGAAGACTGGTCCTGTTGCGGATCAAATTCAGGCGCTGCCGGAGGAATGATGCCGGGAAACACCTGGCCAATGTTGTAGTAAAAGACTTCGTTTCGCTTTGGCCAGTCGAAGGCCTTGATGATGGCGCAACGCAGCGCCCTGTTCCGCACATTCTGGAGCGGATCGGGATGCTCGCCAATCTTGCTGTCGGACATGTTGAAATCAGTATGGACGAACCCGGATTCAAGGTTGGCCAGCAAGTGGTATTTTTCCGCCAGCGTCGCCTCCAGCGTAGGGGGATCGCGCCGTTGCAGGACCTGGTCGAACTGACTGACGGGCACTTTTACGAAATCCAGTTCACCGGCCAGGAAGGCATTCCAGCGAGACGCATCCTCGGCGATAAACTCCAGTTCGATCCGGTCGGTAAAAGGCGGCGCCAGCCCCTCCAGGGCATCCAGGCCGTAACTTCCATGCAGGGCCGGGTCAAAGCCCTCAGCCTCCAGGCTGAAAGGCTCCTGCCGAAACCCTGGGTTTCGAAGCAGCACGGCTCCGGCACTGTTGAACCGTTGCAGTTTGAAAGGACCGGATCCGACCGGATGAATGGCGAATTCCTGTCCGTAATGCTCCACCGCCTCCCGCGGAACAATAGCCGAGTAGCCCTGCGCCAGCGTGTGGACCAGTTGCGGGAACGGAGCAACCAGCTGGATCTGCAGTGTGCGGTCATCCAGCGCCTTCAGGCCCGGAATATCCTGCTGATAATCGGAACCGTTCTCTTTCCATTCATCCAGCCCGACAATTCGGCCCTGCCACAGCCAGGTTCCCTGCGCGCGGGTTTTTGGATCGAACTGCCGCTTGATTGAATAGACAAAATCTTCAGCGCGAAGGGCGCGGCCCTGGCCGTTGGGGAAGGCATCATCATCGATAAAATGAACCCCGGGTTTGATTCCGATCGTGTAAATCAGGCCATCAGACGATACCTGGGGCAGGCCGTCCGCCAGGTTGGGCTCAACCTGGTAGGGCCGGGCCAGGTATTTATAACGGTACAGCGTATCGTACAGGTTGACCGCCAGGAAATTGGCATAGATATTCGACGCCTGGGCCGGGTCGAGGCTGCTGGGAGCGCCGTCCATCGCATGCCGGTAAATACGGTAACTGTGGTCCGCTCCGGGTTCGGCGGATGAACGATCATCGCAGGCCGTAACCGCCAGCAGGGCGATGGCGGCCAGGCATAATGTCAGCAGTTTGGCAGTGAACGGGATCACGGGGTTCAGCTTACCCCAGCAGGTCAATACTCTTCCAATAAAGCGTCATAATCCGGTTGTGGCGGATCGCCATCATAGATTTTGAATTCACGGTTCTGCAGCCAAACGTCCCTGACCAGTACATAGGGATCGTTCGCCGCGTCCAGTTCGGCCTGGAAGGGCAGCAATTCGGCTCGCAATGAAATCAGGTCCACGACCAGTGGGATGTAATTGTTGTACTCGCGGATGGCGAAACTGACCGGGTGAAAGTAGCCGTAAAACCCGCGGCCAATGAAATCGCGCGCCGTGTAAGGTCCAAAGATTGGCATTACCAGGTAACGGCTGTCTCTCCATCCCCAGACGGCAAGCGTCTGCCCAAAATCTTCATCATATTTGGGCATGTCCAGCTTGGTTGCGACATCGACGAAACCCAGCATCCCAACCGTTGAATTCATCAGGAACCTGCCGGTTGCTGTCATTGAGTCTTCAAACTTTCCCTGCAGGATCAAGTTGATAAAGGTAACCGGATAGGACAGGTTTCTGAAGAAATTCCGTACCCCACGCTGGGGCGCATCGGGCATGACGTAATCGTAGCCCTTCGCAACCGGTCTGAAAATCGCGTTGTCGAAGGCCATGTTGAACGAATGAATTTTTCGGTTATAGGCTTCCCAAGGGTCACGTTCCGGATCGGTCATGGTGACCTGCTGGCTGGAGCAACCGGCCAGGATGAGCAGCTGCATCAGCCCAGCGGCCACATAGACGAGGGTTTTTCGGGTCACGGGTTCTTCACTTCCCTGCCTGAAAGATTCAGAAGCTCAGTGGCTTCGCTCAAGCTGGCGAGACTCATCAGGCTGGAAGGGGCATTGATGTATTTCAGTGGCTCAGCGGGCGCCTGCCTGGAAGCCTGCCATTCCAGCAGCAAAGCCAGCCCGGCGCTGTCGGCGGCAGTCACCTTCGACAGGTCCACTGTCGCAGGCAGGCCGGACATAATGTTCCGGGCACGCTGGTAGAGATCGGGAACGGACTCGAAAGTCAGTTCGCCGGTCAGATAAGCGCAGCCTTCTTCGCCTGCATCGATGGAGCCCAATTCAGTCATTGATCTTGAAAGTGCCCGCAATGATTTCTTCTGTCACCTGATCAATTCCATCTGCGGCCACGCGAGGTGAAATCTGGTTGCGAAAGGTGATGACATAGGAAATGCCTTCAACGGTTACATCAAACGCTTTCCAGCCAAGGTCTGTTTTACGAAATGCATAATCCACCGGTGCAAAGCCCCCGTTTTCAAGCTTGATGCGCGTGCGAACCCGGGTCAGTTTATCCGTGTTTTTTCCTTTCATCGGCAGCACTTCAAGCTGCTTGTCAGAGCGGAATTCCAGCAGGCCATCGGCATAACGGTTGACCAGGACATTACTCATGGCATCTGCAAAAGCGCCCAGTTGCTCATCGCTGATACCCCGTCCCGCTTTGCCCAGTATAAGGCGTGCAGAATATTCCAGATCCAGCAGGCTCAGCAGGTCTTCACGCACGATGGCCCGAAGCTTTTGGGGGTCTGTTTCGAATTCTGCCCGTCGCTCATCCAGCGTTTGCAGCATATTGGACGAAGTTTCTTCGATGATCGTCAGCGGGTCGCGCTCATCGACGTTATTGGCTTGCGTCACCTGAGTGACAAACAGTAATAAGGCAGCCCAAAAAATATGTTTCATCATTCCTCTTTATCCGATCCGGCGTTGAACAAATACTTACCGATTATCTGTTCCAGAACAAGAGCCGACTGGGTGATGAACAGTTCATCGCCATTCGTAAGCATGTCCGGAGCTCCACCCGGTTCCAGCCCGATATAGCGGTCGCCCAGCACACCCGATGTGAAGACGGATGCTCCCGTGTCTGAAGGTATCTCGTTAAACCGGGAAGACACTTTCATATGAACGATCGCTTCAAAGGTGACAGGGTCCAGCTCAACGGATTCAACCATGCCGACTGTCACCCCGCCGATTTTTACCGGAGCCCGGTCGCGCAGATCGCCGATATTGGTGAACCGGGCGCTGATGGTATAGGTTTCCTTGCCCAGTTCCTGCCCGTAGTCTGTTGCCCGCGTGGCCAGCCAGATCAGGGCGGCAATCCCAAGCAGCAGAAAAACTCCAGATGCGAATTCAACTTTGTAGTTCGCACGCATAGCAATACCTCATGTCAGGAATGACGTCATGATGAAGTCAAAAATCAGAATCAGTACAGAGCTCAAAACCACCGTGTTGGTCGTGGCGGTTCCTACTCCAGCGCCGGTGGGGCGGGCGGAATATCCGAAATAAACGGCTATCAGGCTGACTGTGCCGCCAAATACGAAGCTTTTCCAGACACCGCCGATGAAGTCTTTTTGAAAATAAATGCTGGTCTGCAGCTTACTCCAGAAAATACCCGAATCCAGGTCCATCACGCCGATGGAAAAAACAACGCTGCCGAGAATAGCCATCGCATTGAACATCGCGGTCAACAGCGGTACGGAAATCAGGCCGGCGGCAAAACGCGGCAGCGCGATCCGGTGGATGGGATCGATCGCCATCAGTTCCATCGCCTCAATCTGGTTGGTGGCCTTCATCAGGCCAATTTCGGCCGTGATTGATGTACCGGCACGACCGGCGAACAGCAGTGCGGTGAGTACAGGCCCCAGTTCCCGGAACAGTGATTTCCCGACCAGCACGGAAACCTGGTCGGAAGCGCCGAACTGCTCAAGCGCGTTGATTGCCTGTAATGACAGCACCATGCCGACGAAGAAACCACAAATCATGATGATGACCAGTGAGCGGGCGCCGATCAGGTACGTTTGCTGCATGACCGTTTGTATCTGGGTCAAGCTGAACCGGATGCCGGCCAGCATCCGAAACAGGAACAGCAGGCACTGGCCTGCCTGGGATACAGGGCCGCTGATCACGCCCGTTCGATTTTCCAGGTTCACTTTGCTCAATCCAGCAGCCTCCAAGGCGCGCCGGGAGGTTCATAGTGAAATGGAATGGGCCCTTCAACCCGACCATTCATGAACTGGCTGACGCCCGGATCGGAACTGTCAATCAGGTCCCGAGGCGCTCCTTCACCGGCGATTCTGGAAGAAGCGATGATGTAGCAGTAGTCGACCAGGTTGCTGATCTGATTGACGTTATGAGTAACGATCACACTGGTCAGGCCCAGGGCGTTATTGGTTTCACGCATCAGTCTGCGGATGGTTGAAACCGCAATGGGATCCAGTCCTGTCAACGGCTCGTCGTACAGCATGATATCGGGATCCAGCACCACAGATCGGGCAAAAGCGATCCGGCGCGCCATACCGCCGGACAATTCATGAGGCATGCGGTCTTCCGTGCCGCCGAGGCCGACAGCGCTCAATTTGCTCATGACCACTCGCCGGACCAGGGGTTCCGGCAGGGAGGTGTGTTCCCGGATGGGTGTGGCGATGTTCTCAAAAACGGTCAGGTCGGTAAACAAGGCGCCGTCCTGCAACAGTACGCCAATGTCCCGGCGGAAGAGTTTCAGTTCACGGTCTGACATCGCAGAAATCAACTGGCCATTGATCTCAATCGTGCCTTCATCGGGACGGAGTTGTCCGGAGATCAAGCGCAGGATAGTGGTCTTGCCTGCGCCGCTGGGCCCCATGAAAGCCACGATCGAGCCCCGCTGGATGTCCATGCTGACACCGTCAAGGATGGTCCGACGTCCACGACAGAACACCAGGTCCCTGATTCGGATGATCGGATCATCCGCTTTGATGCTGTTATTGCCGGACTCGTCCATCGGTATCCTGAAAGCACACGGAGCATAATTGTAGAGGATATGGAGATGTTTTGGACACAAAAAAAGAGAGGAGGCTTGCGCCTCCTCTCCGTGTAGAAGTATTGGAACTCCGCACTGGTGGACTGCAGATCCTCCTTGGCCTTTCCAACTCCGTCCGATTCCTCAGTACTCTGCCTCTGGGCTTCGGTCGCGGGACTTCTACTCCCGCCTTATTTCTCGACGTCTTTCGGTCTTCCGATTCCACAGGGTTGCGCCCGTTTCCTCGTCGGTTTCCAGAACTTGCGTTCCTTTCACCTCTCGGCTCTTCCGGCTCGCGCCTTCCAAGCTCTGGACTTTCCGCTGCCGAAGCTGCTTCTTGTCCGTGATCGTCCGAAGCGTGAACTTCTCCGATCTTTTTCGACCTTCTTCAGCGCTAACTGGTTCCAGTCTGTCGACCTGCTGAGGCTTGCACCTCCTGGCGTCTATCTCAAGGGATCGCGTCTCCCTTTCGAGTCACCCTTCTTTGGTACGACCGACTTTTGCAGAGCCCGGTCTGGGTGACGTGCTCAGTACCATGTGAGCACTTTAGCCGTCTTCCGTAACCCTCCTTAATGCCTTCCGGCGGGTCGGCCGTCCGGCCGGTGGGTTTCGTCTAACGGGGTATTAAAATTACTCCTCGAAGATCGGCCTGTCAATACAGTTCGATGACAGCTTAGGAGTCAAAATTCAAGACTTGCCTCATGTCCGATTGCCAAGTTACTGAATTATTACAAGTCGCAAAAATTTCCCAATTTCTGCGTTTGCGACGAACCGAATTTTACGGTTAAAAAATGATCACACCGGAAATCAAAGAGCAGATACTATGACTCTCATGCTGAAAAAATCTTTCCTGATGTTCCTGTTGCTGGCCCTCGCAGCCTGCGGAAAAGCTCAGTCCGAGTCAGCGGAATCTGCACCTGTTTCCAACCAGCGAGAATCTGTCGAACCGGTTGAGCAAGCCGCCGAAAACCATCAGGCCCTGGCCAGAAAGCAGGCGCCCAGGATGACGCTCGACCAGATCCAGGAAGACCTGGATATTCCCGGGCTGTCGCGACCCTGGACCGGTGACCTCGATGGTATGGTGGAGAGGAGGCTGGTCAGAGTGCTCACCGTCTACGGCCTGGGCAGGTATTACGTGGATAACGGGCAGGAAAAGGGAATGACCTTTGAGCTGATGAAAATGTTCGAGGGTGAGCTGAACAAGCGATTCGGCAATAAGGCTCTGCCGATCCACCTGGTATTTATCCCGGTCGCCCGTGACGAACTGATCAGGGGCCTGGTTGAGGGCCGGGGCGACATTGCTGCAGCTGGATTGACGATTACTTCTGATCGGCAGGAATTGATCGAGTTTTCAGATCCGATGACAAGGACACTGTCGGAGGTTCTCGTCACGGGCCCGTCCGCGCCCGAGGTCAACCGGCTTGAAGACCTGGCCGGCAGGGACGTTTATCTGCGGGCATCCAGCAGCTACCGGTCCAGCCTGGAAGACATTAATCGCCGGTTTCGCGAGCAGGGGCTGGAAGAAATCGTCATTCAGTACATATCTGAACACCTGGAAGACGAGGATTTGTTGGAAATGGTAAACAGTGGATCGCTGGAATGGGCGGTAGTGGATGATTACAAAGCCGATGTCTGGGCGAGTGTTTTTGAAAATCTGATCGTGCGCAAGGATATCGAGTTTCGCAAGGGTGGACAGCTGGGGTTTGCCCTGCGCAAAGACAGCCCTGAATTGAGGGAGTTCGTCAACGGCTTCGTCAAGGGGCATCGCCAGGGTACGCTGAAGGGCAATATCCTGATCAAGCGATATGTCGATAACTTCGATTGGTCAAAGAACATCCTGGGCGCTGCCGATTACGAAAGATTCCTGGAGGTTGTGAATATTTTTGAGAAGTACGGTAATCAATATGGGATTGATTACCTGATTGTCACTGCACAGGGCTACCAGGAGTCCCAGCTGAAGCAATCCGCCAGGAGCAAGGCCGGGGCGGTCGGTATCATGCAGTTGTTACCCAGCACGGCGGCGGATCCAAATGTAGGAATCAGCGATATTTCCACGGTTGAAGCAAATATTCATGCGGGTATCCGATACCTTGATTTCCTGCGAAACCGATATTTCAGCGACTTGTGGACGGACGAACTCAACCAGACACTGTTCGCCCTGGCGGCCTATAATGCGGGTCCGGCTCGCGTCGCCAGGCTGCGACAAAAAGCAGCCGCGCAGGGTTACGACCCGAACAAGTGGTTTGACCATGTGGAAGTGATAGCGGCAAAAGAAATCGGGCGGGAAACGGTCCAGTATGTCGCAAATATCCTGAAATACTATGTGGTTTACCGCCTGAGTATTGTTCGCACGCTGCAGAGGCGTGAAGAGCGAGAGCAACAAGCAATCCATTAAATGTATTCAACTACTGACCTATCGAGGTAAAAACCATGTCCGAAATGGCATTTGAAGTCACCCTGAACGCCCCCTATGCGGAAGCCGTGGATCAGGTGATCGAAGCACTGAAGCAGGAAGGCTTCGGCGTGCTGACCCGGATTGATGTGCACGATACGCTGAAGGAGAAGCTGGGCGTCGAGTTTCGCAACTACAGCATTCTTGGGGCCTGTAACCCACCCCTGGCACACAAGGCGCTGAGCCACCGTCCCGACGCGGGCCTGATGCTGCCATGCAATGTCATTGTTGAGGAAGTTGAGGACGGGACGCTGGTGCGGATCGTCGATCCGGCAGCGATGATGCAGGCCGGCGGCCTTGCCGGGGACCCGGCAATGGAAGAGGTCGGTGGCGAAGCGGGCAGTCGTTTGCAGCGCGTTGCCCGGTCGCTGTCCGGCTGAGCAAAGCCCTCATTCGCCTTGACGAACCGGCATTCAGGGTCAAAGATAAAAAACAATCCACTCCGGGAATCTTTTCATGACCTGTAATTCAAATGCCGGGCTGCTGCTGCGCGTTGCCGGCTTGAGCCTGTTCGTCCTCTTGTTGCCTGCGATTGCGCTGGCCGCGGGCGTTGGAGGTTCGATGCTGTCGATCGGTTCGGCGGCCGGTGTTGCCGTGATGGGAACGGCTCGTGGCGTCTATACGTTCTTCGGCCATCTCAAGTGGTCATGGGCCATCCTGCTGGGCTATCTCGCCAGCATCGGGACTCATTTCATGGTCAATGCTTCGCTGTTCACCTGATGATTAACTCAAAAGAACAACGGGACGCGGGTCTCAAGAAAGAGATTGGTCAGCTGGGCTTCGGCGCCATTGCGCTGAATGGGACCATTGGCGCAGGGATTTTCGCTTTGCCGGCGATTGCGCTGGAACGGGCCGGGCTTCTCAGCCCCTGGATATACGTGGCCTGTGGCGTGCTGATCATGGCGATCGTATTCGTATTCGCCCGTGTGGCGAGTTATTTTTCCGACACCGGCGGGCCGGTGACGTATGCAACACGAGCTTTCGGGCCTTTCGTCGGCTTCCAGGCCGGTTGGTTGCTGACATTGTCTCGCGCCGCTGCTTTTGCTGCCAACGCTCACCTTATGGTCACCTATGCGGGCTGGTTCTGGGCACCGCTGGCGGATGGAACGGCGCACCTGGTTGCCGTGGCCCTGGTCTGCGTGGCGCTTACAGCCATCAATATCATCGGCATCAAGCAGGGCATGATGGCAATCTTTGCTCTTACCGTGCTCAAGCTGTTACCGCTGGTGCTGCTCGTCTTCCTCGGCATCAGCCAGACCAACCCGGAGATTTTTGCCGCCGCTGAAATCCCGTCGCTTGGTTCCATGGGTGAAACGATGCTGATCGTTTTTTATGCCTTCGTCGGCTTCGAAAGCGCCGTGATACCGGCCGGAGAGGCCCGCAACGCCAAGCGGGATATTCCGTTGGCCCTGGTGCGCACCATCCTGGCAATCACCGTGTTCTATTTCCTGATCCAGATTGTCACCATTTCAGTTGCTCCGGATGTAGCCGGCAGCAAAACGCCGCTGGCTGATGTGGCGATGATCCTGATGGGGTCGATTGGTGCAGGAATCCTGACCATGGGCGCGGTATTTTCCATCACGGGCAACCTCACATCGAGCATGTTGTCGGCGCCCAGGATGCTTTACGCCATGGGTCAGCTGGGCAGTCTTCCCGGCTGGTTCGGGCAGGTTCATCCGCGTTTTCACACACCATCCAACGCCATCCTTTTCTATGCAGCCTTCTCACTGGTGCTCGCATTGAGTGGTGGCTTTGTATTCCTGGCCGTGATCAGCACCATCGTGCGCCTGATGGTTTACGTGATGTGTATTGCGACACTGCCGGTACTGCACCGCAAGCTGGGCGAATACGAGGGGCAGTTCAGGCTCTATGGCGGGATGTTGGTTCCTTTCGTCGCACTGGTCATCAGTATCTGGTTAATGACCCATGCTTCGCTCAAGTCATGGCTCACGACAGGCGCTTTTTTGTTGGTCGGCGGGGTACTGTATCTGTTAACCCGGCGCACCGGCCGGGATTGACGGCACTACAGGCCCTAATCGAGCTCAGCCAGCGGCCGGTAGGGAATGCGGTAAAACTTCGTGTACAGCACCGGCACGATGATCAGGGTCAATACCGTGGCAAATCCCAGCCCGAACATGATCGTGACCGCCATGCTCTCGAAAAAGGCGTCTCCGAGTAACGGCAGCATGCCGAGGATCGTAGTAATCGCAGCCATCGACACGGGTCGCACACGGCTGATGCCTGAATCGAACACCGCCTGGTAGGGCTCTTTGCCCGATTTCATCTCGGTGTTGATCTGATCCAGCAGCACGATACCGTTTTTGAGAAGCATGCCCGACAGGCTGAGCAGTCCAAGCAAGGCCATGAAACCGAACGGTTTGTTCATCAGCAACAGTCCCGTTGTGACACCGATGATGGCCAGTGGAACGGTGGCCCAGATCACCAGCGGCGCCCGCACGGCATTGAACAAAAGCACTGTAATCACGAACATCGCCAGATAGCCCATTGGCAGCGACATGAAAACAGCTTCCTGGGCATCTCTCGACGTTTCGTACTCGCCGCCCCATTCAAGGCTGTAACCTTCAGGAAGCTCGATGGCCTCGATTTGCGGGCGAATCCGGGCAAACAGGTCGTTGGCTGTCTCGGTGCCGAAAGCGTCCGGATCGGTCAACACGGAAAGAGTCCGTTTGCGGTCACGCCGCTGGATCAGTGCGTCTTCCCACTCGGTACGGAATTCATCAACGACTTCGACAATCTGAACGTATCGCTGAAACGAAGTACTCCATAGCTGCACATCATGGATGGAATCTATGCTCAGCCTTTCTTCATCGGGTAGCCGGACCATGATCGGCATCAGGTTGGTGCCTTCGCGGTAAAGTCCTACGCGTAATCCTGAAAAACTCATCAACAGGGAATTATCGAGATCCCGCTTGTTGATACCCAGGCGTCTCGCGTTGGCCTCGTTCAGCTGCGGCCGCAGCATCTTGCTGCGCTCACGCCAGTCATCGCGGACGCCGGTTGCTCCCGGGTCGTCATGCATAATGGCCTTGGCCTTCACGGCGAGTTGCCTCAGGATGGTGGGATCCGGGCCGATAAACCGCGCCTCGATCTTGGCGGCTGGCGAGGGCCCGATATCCAGCCGCTTGAACTTCACGTCCGCTTCCGGGTAGTTCAGTTCAAGGAAATCGTCCACTTCTTCCATCAGCACAGGCAGGTCTTCCGCGTTTTTTGCCCTGAACATCAGCTGTGCGTAACTGGAATAGGCGGCTTCAGGCGCATAAGTCAGCATGAATCGGGGCATTCCGCCGCCGATCACAGCGTGGGCAAAGGCATAACGCGGGTCGTCTCCGAGGGCTTGCTGAATTTCGACAACATACTCGTCGGTCGCCCGGATATCAGTGCCCTCGGGAAGCCAGAGATCCACCAGGAAAATAGGTGTGGTCGATGGTGGGAAAAAGGCCTGCTGCACCTGGCCAAAACCGGCTACAGCTGCAAACAGCATCAGCACCATTGCGAGCACCGTCAAGGCGCGATGCCGCATACAAAAATCGAGTAATACCCGGTAAATCGTAAACAGAATGCCCTGGTAGGGTTCGCCAGGCTGCTCGCCGGTTGCCGCCGCGTCACGGATGTCTTCTCTGAAAAACAGTGAGCAGAAAAACGGTGTCAGGGTGATCGCGGTGAACCAGCTCAAAAACAACGAATACATCAGCACCCAGAACAATGAACCGACAAATTCACCGGTAGAGTCCGGCGAGAGGCCGATCGGCGCAAACGCCAGGATGGCAATCACGGTAGCTCCCAGCAGTGGCCACATGGTCTGTTTGACAATCGCGTTGGCCGCCTCCAACCGGGTAAGGCCGCGCTTGAGACCAATCAATACGCCTTCCGTGACGACGATGGCGTTGTCCACCAGCATGCCCAGGGCAATGATCAGGGCGCCCAGCGAGATACGTTGCAATTCCAGCCCGTGGTTTTGCATCAGGATAAAAGTGCCGCTACACGTCAGGAACAGGATTAGACCGATCAGAATTCCGCTGCGAAAACCCATGAAGAACAGCAACACGACAATCACGATCGCGACCGCTGCAACCAGGTTAAACAGGAATGAGGAAACCGATTTCTCGACCTCCCGTGGCTGGTTGTAGATGCCGTGCATTTCCATGCCGACTGGCGTGATACGTTGCAGGGAGAGGAGCTTTGCTTCCACCGCCCTGCCGATGTCGACGACGTTTACGCCGTCGGTAAATGCCACCCCGACCACCAGTGCCTGCTTACCGCCAAACCGCATGATTCGGTCCGGGACCTCGGCATAACCCTGGAAGACGTCTGCCACGTCTCCAAGATAAATCAGTTGCTGCGAAGCCGGCTCACTGATCAGCAACTGTTCCAGTTGTTCAACATCGGTGAACTCGCCGGTTGGATTGATGCGGACGGACTCGGATCCGGCGCGAATTTCCCCGGCATTGGATACGACATTCTGGGTTTCCAGCAGGGAATAAATGCGCTGGATTGAAATTCCAAGCGCTGCCAGCCTGGCCTGCGAAATTTCGACGAACACCTGCCTTTCCCGGTTTCCGGATACGTCGACCCTGGCCACACCGTCCACCAGCACCAGTTCCCGGCGGATATAATCGACATAATCTTCCAGTTCACCATAGCTGTAGCCCGGTCCGGTAACGGCGAACATCAGTCCGAACACGTCGCCAAAATCGTCCAGGATCAGGGGTTCGCTGGTTCCGGGTGGCAATTCTCCCCGAATCACCATGTCTCGTACCCGGCGGCGCAGGTTATCCCACTCCTGCTCGAGCTCCGCGCCGCCATAAGTCCTCTCAATCTGTGGGGTGATTTGTGAAAGCCCGGCACTCGAGGTCGATCTGACCTTGTCCAGGGAAGCCATCTGCTGCAGCGCCTGCTCAACCGGGTAAGTGACCTCTTCTTCCACCTGCTGTGCCGAAGCACCCGGGTAGCCGACAATGATTTTTGCTTCCTTGATCGTGAAAGGCGGGTCTTCCAGTTGTCCCAGCGAGAAAAAAGCCGTCATGCCGCCCACACCGAAAATCAGCACCAGCATCCAGCTGATGACTTTCTTTTCAATGGCGAACTGCGAAGGGAGCATCAGAGGCCCTGTTCACGCTGCATCGGGCGCACCCACATGCCTTCCTCTACTGCATTCACACCGGCGGCAATGATTAATTCCCCTTCTTCAAGCCCATCCCGTATCGCTATCTGACTGCCGGTCAGTTGTCCGACGACTACATCGCGCCGGGACGCCCGCATGGTCACAGGATCGACCACCCACACCTGCTTGAATTCCGAATCCAGGGGTTCTTCCTCGGCGCTGAAAACGGCTTCGATGGGCACCAGGGTCATGTGAGCCGCCTCCTCCTCGAACAACCGTGACAGATCGGCAATCACCGTCGCGCTCATGCCCGGCAGCACATTCAGGTCGTCGGGTACGGGCAGGGAAAAAGTCACTTTGTAAGTCAGGGTGGCGACGTCCGCCTCGGTTTCATGTTCCTTGTAGTGCGCGGTGAAAGTCCGGTCGGCGTCAGATCCGAACCGTACCTGGACGGGTTGGGGGTCGCGGTTGGACTGGGTCCTTTCAACCCGCGCAATGATGGATTCGGGGACATCGACCGACACGTCGATCATCTTGATGGTCTGGATGATCAGCACCACTTGGCCCGGAGCGACCGATTCGTAATTTTCAGCCAGGCGTCGTGCGACCACCCCGTCGAAGGGAGCGAACAGCTGAGTGTAGTCCAGGTTGTTCTGTGCGCGTTCCAGGTGGGATTCAGCCACTTTCATCACCGCCAGTCTCTGGTCGTAATCTGCCTGGGAAATCAGTTGGCGGCCGATCAGTTCGGCAGAGCGCTTGAACTGGGCGACGGTCAGGTCATACTCGGCGCGGGCCTTGTTCAGTGCAGCCCGGTAATCTGATGGATCCAGGCGTGCCAGCAAATCGCCCTGCCTGACTTCGATACCCCGGTTGGCCGGAAATTCGATCAACTCGCCACCCACCCGGAAAGCGAGATCAGCCACGTCGGAGGCGCGTACCTCACCGGGGAACGACCGGATCAACAATGCATCCGGGCCCTCGACCGTGAAGAGCTTGGCGGGTCTCGCTACTTCAGGTGGCGGCGGAGGTTCCGGCCGGGAACAGGCGGTGGCCAGGATCAGGGGGGTTACAACCAGCAAAGCAAAAAAAGGGTTCACGAAACAGGTCCTCCTACGTGAGGCCTATCTTACACGGGAGTCCAATGCCGGTTTACAGACTCAGAACAATTTTCTGATAGAGTCCGCCGAAATAGAATTCGGAGTCGAGTTGCTCCGGTTTGACACTTTCAGGGAAGAAAGCCGGTAACTCTTCGCGCCAGAGGTCCATCGCAAACGGCTCAAGCCAGGTCAGGATGGGTTTCATCACGTAGCGCATCGGATTGCTGCGTTTCGGGCCATGGTAATCGACGAAGATCACCTTGCCGCCCGGGCGGGTGACGCGGATGGCTTCCTCGACGGTTTTACGGCGGGCATATTCGGGTTGTTCGTGCAGCAGGAAAAACACTACGGTCTCATCGAAACTGTCATCCGGGAATGCCATAGCGGTGGAGTCCTGCAGATGAGCTGCGACGTTTTGATGGCGTTCCAGTTTCTTCCTGACGTTATCGATCTGGATCGGGGCGACATCCAGTACGTCCAGTTTTGAACCGGTTTTTGACAAATGGTCAGCAACACGGTTGGAGAAATCTCCATAAACACAGGCGACCTGCAGCACCCGGCTGTTGGATTCAACAGTCATTTCGTCGAGTACGGCAGCTGTGAGGCGTTTCATATTTCCCCACAGGATCAGGTTGACAACCCATTCACGTTCAAAGAAGTAGAATGACTTCGGGTGCAGGTAGGCCCACCAGTACGTGTCCTGCAAGTATTCAGGTATTTCCGGCACTGGATTAACGGCCACAGGGCTTGGTTCAGTCGCAGAAAATCCTTCTACGCTGTAATCAAAATTTTCAGCTACTGCTCTCGAATCGTCGTTCATCGCTGCTCATACTTTGTACAAATAAAAAGCCGTCATCACGGTGCCGATAAAGGCAACCAGGTAGACGGTATTGGCTACTACCTTGTCTTTCCTCACCCCAAAATCGTGAAACACGACTCTCAGGCGATGAGCAGCATGCCACAAAGCGAGCGATATTACGACGAACAGGCTCAGTTTGCCTAGCCCATTCGTCGCAAATTGATGAATATTTTCAAATTGTAAGCCTTCCGGCACCCGTCCAAGAGCGATCAGCAAAAACAAAGTAATGAGTGCCGGGAATATAAAAGCCGCGATGGTACCGCCGGCGGCGAACAGGCCCCAGACAACAGATTTTTTCGCAATAGTCATGTCAGATCACTCCTGCAAGCCAGAAAACAAACAGCGTAACGACAATCCAGGCTGCGTAGTGGCCGATGACGATGACCCGGTCCGGCAGTTTCTGTTCGCCCAGTTGCAGCGGCATGGCCTTGGGCGCCAGTTTGAACCAGTCGAATGTCATGAAGAACAGGTAAAAAATCAACGAAAAGGCATGGAATGCCACCCATCCGGGACCGGTGAATTCAGCAATAAATTCAGCCCAGCGCCCGGGGGAGTCCGCCAGGGCGGCCAGGCCGACTATCGAGATAAAGCAGTATATGGCGACCAGTATGCAGGTAACCTCCCGCAGCATGTAACGCTTGTAACGCCCGTTGCGCATGTACCACGTGGTCTTTGAAACGGGACGGACATAAGGTTGACGGCTCATGATTTACCTCCCGGCAATTTCTGTTTCCACCATTCGATGGCGCCGTCCACTTTCATCTGCTGAACGGCGGCCGCCGGATCGACACTCTTGGGGCAGACCTCCGAGCAGGCGCCTACGAAAGAACAGTCCCAGACGCCATCATGATCAGCCAGAATATCCAGCCGCTCCGATTTCCCCTGGTCGCGGGAATCGATATTGTAGCGGTGCGCAAGGGTCAGCACGGCCGGGCCGATGAAAGATGAATCCAGCGCATACTGTGGGCAGGCCGCGTAGCAACACATGCAATTGACGCACATGGTGTACTGCTTGAACTTGTACAGCGCGCCGCGCGACTGGTTGTATTCCTCGTTTTCCGGCGGTGGGTCATCCTTGCGGATGATGTAGGGTTTGGCGCGCTGAAGTTTTTCCATCACGTCGTCGAGCACCACCACCAGGTCCCGCTCGATGGGGAAATTTTCCAGCGGTTCGATGCGCACCTGGTCGGGCAGGTCCCTGACAAACGTTTTGCAGGTCAGGCTGGGTTCGCCGTTGACCATCATGCCGCAACTGCCACAGACCATCATGTGGCAGGACCAGCGGTAAGACAGCGTTGTATCGAGGTTTTCCTTGACGTAGTTGATCGCATCCAGGATGGCCCAGTCTTCTTCACAGGGTACCGAGTATTTCTGGAAACGCGGTTCCTTGTCTTGCTCCGGATCGTACCGCAGTACTTCCAGTTCGAGTTGCCTGACGCTCATTTCTCCTTCCCCCCCGAGTAATCGCGCACGCCTGGTTGGGAGCGGGTGATGGTGACATCCAGCCATTCGATTCGCGGTCTGCCGTCTTGCTGCCGATAGGCCAGCGAATGCTTCAGGAAGTGTTCGTCGTCACGTTCGGTATAATCGAGGCGCTGGTGGGCGCCACGGGACTCGCGGCGCTCCAGTGAACCCTCTGCCACGGTTTCGGCGACGTCCAGCATGTTGCGCAGTTCCAGAGCCTGCTGCAGATCAGTGTTGAAAACGTTGCTCTTGTCGTGGACTTCGATGTTGTTATATCGCTGCCGCAGGCCGGCGATACGTTCACAGGCTTCCAGTGCGCCGGCCTCATCACGGTAAATACCGGCGCCTTCCTCCAGCGTGGTCTTCATATCACGACGGATTCCGGCAATGGATTCATCGCTGCCGCTTTGCTGCAGCAATTCACGTATCCAGGTGACTACTGCTTCGGCCTGTTCTATGAGGGCAGGGTCATCTTCTCTGCGGCCGGCTTCCCTGGCGTAAACGGCGGCACGTTCCGCCGAGCGTTTGCCGGACACCAGCAGGTCGGTCAGCGAGTTGGAGCCCAGTCGGTTGGCGCCATGCAGGCCGGAACAGGCCGTTTCGCCGATCGCAAACAGCCCTGGCATCGGGGTCTCGCCGTTGATGTTGCTGTCGATGCCGCCCATCATGAAATGGATGACCGGTCTGACCGGTACCGGATCGGTTACCGGGTCGTGACCCACGTAGGAAGCGGCCAGTTCCCGCACCAGCGGTAATCGCTCATTGATTTTCTTCTCACCGAGGTGACGCATGTCGAGCAGGACACAGTCTCCCCAGGGGGTTTCGACCGTGTTGCCTTTTTTCTGCTCATGCCAGAAAGCCTGGCTGAGGCGGTCGCGTGGACCCAGCTCCATGGTTTTAAGGACGGGTTCGCCGACCGGTGTTTCCGGCCCCATGCCGTAATCCTGCAGATAGCGGTAACCATCCTTGTTGACCAGGATGCCGCCTTCACCGCGACAGCCTTCGGTCAGCAGGATGCCAGTACCGGGCAAGCCAGTGGGGTGGTACTGCACGAATTCCATATCTTTCAACGGAACGCCGGCGCGGTAGGCCATGGCCATGCCGTCACCGGTCTTGATGGCGCCGTTGGTGGTGAACGGAAAAACCTGCCCGCCGCCGCCGGTGGCCATGATCACCACCGGAGCCAGGAACGAGAAGAAGCGTCCGCTGCGCATCTCCATCGCCACCACGCCACGACATTTGCCGTTCTTGTGCAGCAGGTCTATGGCGAAATATTCGTCATAGCGCTTGATCGTCGGAAACTGCAAGGATGTCTGAAAAAGCGTGTGCAGGATATGGAAGCCGCTTTTGTCAGCCGCGTACCAGGTCCGCTTCTTTTTCATGCCGCCAAAAGGCCGCACCGCAACCGAGCCATCGTCCTCGCGGCTCCAGGGACAACCCCAGTGTTCCAGCTGGACCAGTTCCAGGGGCGCCTGGCTGACAAAGTACTCGACAACCTCCTGGTCACACAGCCAGTCACCGCCGCTCACCGTGTCGTTGAAATGCATATCCAGCGAATCTTCAGCCGTTTTCACCCCGGCAGCACCGCCTTCGGCCGCACAGGTGTGGCTGCGCATCGGATAGACTTTTGATACGAGTGCAACTTCAAGCTCAGGATTGTTTTCCGCAATCGCGATTGAAGCCCGCAGGCCCGCGCCGCCGGCGCCGACAATAACGATATCCGCCTTAATGGTTTCCATGAATACTCCCGTCAGAAACGGTACTTCCAGGACGCAGAAATTAACCAGAGATCATAGTCCTGGGTAGGTTGTCCGAGGGTCAGTATATTGGTCAGTGTGTCCTGCGTAACATGATCCAGCGCAAAGTCATCCACATTTAATTTTCCGCTTTCAGCCCTGAGGGTGACGGCGGAACGCTCGTTGATGTCCATCTGGCCGTATATGACCCAGGTTTTAAGCTTGTTTTTCAGCGCCGGCAGCGGTGCGGTTTCGATGAAATCCCCTCCCGTCACATGGATCTGGCTTTCAACATAGGAGTAGGTGTAGTCGATGCCAAAAGTGAGGTTCTCTCTCGCTCCCAGCTGTTCAAAGCCGGCGTGGAAATTGAGGGTATCAACGTCGTCTCCGGAATCCGCATACCAGTTCCGGTCTTCCAGAAAAATCGTTTCCGGGTCAAAACTGTAAATCTGCCGGTTGGACTGGCTCGAATCCCAGTTCTCATGGGTATAAAAAACGCTCAGAGAGATTTTTTCCACCGGCCGGTAGCCAAAATCCAGCGACCAGGAATGGGCTTTGGCCTCGTTCAGCCCGAAATGGCCCTCGCCGTAGTCATCCGTCCAGTGGCTGCCGGTTACGCCGATATTGAAATCCCGGGTCGGGAACCAGTCCACCCTCAGGCGCCATTCGTCACGGTTCCGGTCGGTCTGGTTATATTTGCGCTGCCATGGATGGTTCTGAAAGGCATCCTCCGGCAGCACACCGGGCAGGTAGGATTGCTGGAATGGAAGGTTGCCGATGTACTCATCGACATCGCGGTCCGAGTGGCGGTAATCGATGCTGGCGGACAGGTTCTCCCAGGAAGCCAGGCGGGCTCCGGCCAGCCAGGCCCATTCATTCGAATCCTCGACCTCGGCATAGTCGCGGGAGTAGTCATTCCATTCCACGCCGCCCTTGAGGCTGAACCCGCGTGCGACGCTCCAGTTAAGCAGGGCGTCCGCGGTCTGCCGGGTATAGCTGTAGGGCAGGTTGATCCGGGATAGCGCCTTGGGCTTCTGGTTCTCCGAATCCCCACCGATGTAGCGGTAGGCTTCCCTCGGCGTCTTATTGTCGCGGTCGTCATAGCGGTAGTTGGCGACCAGGTTGAGGCGGTTGGTCAGACGGCTGGTCAGGCGCGTGCTGAAAAACAGCGTGTCGATTTTTGCGTCAGCATTCGTGCGGGGCAGCTCTTCACGAACGCGCAGTGCCGGGTTGATCGTGTAGGGCAGAAACGCATCGTCCTGTTTCATCGTTCCCCAGGAAAGGTCGGCAGTCAGCCGGGTTCTTGCATTGAATATGAAACCCCCATAGGCCTTGAACTGGAGATAACTGTTTTCCGGCTCAAGTGCCATCTGGCCGAAGCCGTCCGGGAACGCCACGCCTTTCTCCCAGTTGCCGACTTTTCCGAACGCGTTCTGGAATTGCAGGGCGGTGTCATCGTTATTGAAGAATGAGGCATACATGCCGATCCCGAACCGGGCCCGGCCGCTGGAGTAATTGAACATCAGGTTCAGGTTATCCGTTTGCCAATTGACCGGCGCGATCAGCTCGGCCGAGCGGGTGCTGGTCATGTTGTAGCCGATGATCCCGAAGGTATTTCGCACGCCGTCCCGGTTTTCGTGCCGGAAACCGATCGCCATGTCCCAGCTTTCGCTGATTTTCAGTTCGTAGCCCAGGGTGATTGACTTGCGGTCCGTCTTGATCTCGTAGGGCCGCAGGTAATCGTCCAGGTTGATGAATCCACGCGTGTTGTTACTGCCGTCGGCAATTTCCCAGCCCACCGGCATGCGCAACTCGTCGCCGCCCAGCCCCATGTAGGGCGTCAGGCCGTTGCTGAACCGGTTATTGGGGATTTGCCGGTAATCGAACCGGAATCGTTGTTTGCCCTGTTGGCTGAAATCGAAAACAAACCGCCTCGAGTTGAGGCCCGCGCGCCAACCCTGGAAGCGCCAGCGGGTCAGGTCGCCGCTGTTCCAGGCAGGGCGTTTTTCCAGCTTGAAATCCAGCAGGGCATAGACACCTTCGTCCGTCAGCCCTGAATATTTGCCATAACGGAAGGAATCGTCACTGAGATAGTACAGGCCCAGTTCGACTTCGTTATCGACTACTGACTCCTTCTTCTGTTCCTTCTTGTCCTCACCTTTTGGCTCATTCTCCGTTTTTTCCTGCGCCCAGCAAGCCCATGAAAAAAGCAGGCATGACAGGGCGATTATGCTCAGAACGGTATGGTTTCGGCTGATCATCGTCATCTCCTCACCGCGTAAGACCGGGGCCGGACGGATGGTTGGATCCGTGGACCTGGTTATGGCAGTTCAGGCACTGGCTGGCCAGTACCTGTGGTGACGCCCCTTGCGGTGGAATACCGGTGCCGCTGTAGGCCGTGCTGGGGTGGTTCCAGGCATTGTGGCACTGCTGGCAAAGCCACGGACCGCGGCCGTTGAGCAGGGGTGCATAATTGGAGCCGTGCGACTGGTGGCAGGTGCTGCAGTCCTCACGAACCGGTTGATGTTCAAACACGAAAGGTCCGCGCTTCTCGGCATGGCATTCGTAGCAGGTTTCGTTGATGGTGTTCTGCACCAGGCTGGCCTCGCCGGCTGAACCATGGGGTTTATGGCAATCGGTACAGGTCATCAGGCCAAGGTGCGAAGTGGCCTGGCTGGCGGCCTGCACCGGGTGCCGTGACTGGCGCATGAACTGCGAGCGTTGTTCGGCATGGCAGGTGTAACAGACTTCCGGTTGGCTTTCCACGGCGAGCACCGGGTCGTTCTCTACATGCAGGTCATGACAGTCGACACAAGCCGTTTGCTGGATGTCATGCATGCTGCCCATCCAGTGAAACCGCGCTCCGTTGTCGTGACACCCCAGGCAGTTGCTGTTCTTCAGTTCGGCGGGCTCACCCGGGCTGAACGTGATGGCAGGGCTGGGACGCGATCCGTCAGATGCCTTCCTGGTATGGGCTTTGCTCGGACCGTGACAGGACTCACAACCATGATTATCGTCCGCCATGGGCGTTTCGGGATCCGCAGTTACGGCCATGCGTGAGAGCAGGATCTCATGTGCAGCCTGGGCCCGCCCCTCGCCGTGGCAGGCCAGGCACATTCTGGAGCCGCGGGAGTACTCAGCTTCAGCTTCTATGGGCTCGCTTTCCGCCGCCAAGGCCGTTCCACCAGCCAGAAGAAAAAATGAGTAGACCAGCAAAACCAGCATGGTCCGGATAGTCGAAAGACAGGATGGACGTTCGAACATGCTACCGCTCTCTCCAAATCGATGGGCCTTTTCCTGCCCGGCTCAGGCCGGGCTACAGGCTATTGTTTGTCAGTTTGTTTTTTAGTTATTGTTGGCGCCCTGGTCGATCCAGAGTCTTATGGTTTTTATGTCTTTGCTTGCAACTTTATCCATTGAACCGTGTGGCATGCTGATGGATGGATCGGCCCGGCCTTCCATAAGGACCAGCAGGTTACTGCCCTCGCTGTCACCGCCGATGACCATTGCTCCGAACTTTGTACCTTTCATCAGGTCGTCGTAGCTGACCATGCTGAAGCCACTGGCTTGGTATCCTTCACCGCCTTCCTGGTGGCAGGACAGACAGTTCTGATCGAGGATAGGCTTGACGTCCTGTGCAAAGCTCACGGCGTCTTCCTGCGCACATCCTGGTAACACGGACAGCAAAGCGAAGGGGGCCAGGCTGCTGATAAGCCATGTGCTCGCAGTTCCGGTCTTAAACATTGTTCATTCTCCAGAGTCCTGTTCCGCTTAAAAACTACGCTCGTGCCCGAATATTACTTATGATACAAGTCAATTAAACGAACTATTGAAAGACCATTTTCCAAAAAAGGTCAATATTTTGAATCAATATTATCACTGGCGGACTCACATGTGAAAACAGCGATCGTTGGGGCAGGGATTTCCGGACTGGCCACCGGGCAGGCCATCCTCGCCAGGGACCCGGCGGCGGAAGTCGTTGTTTTCGAGTCGGGTCCTCATACGGGCGGCAAGGTCCTGTCGGAAATCACCCCGGAAGGGTACCTGTGCGAATGGGGCGTCAACGCGTTTCTGGATAAAAGCCCCCGAACCCTGGAACTCTGCGAGGAAATCGGCCTGCAGCCTGTTTCCGGCGATGTCTCGGCCAAGAAAAGATATGTTTTCAGCGAAGGCGAGTTACACAAGTTGCCTGAAAAACCACCGGAATTCTTCGCTTCCCGGTTGCTCAGCTTTCCCGGGCGGCTGCGTGTGATGGGCGAGATATTCTCAGGCAGAACAAAAAACCCCGATGAGACCCTGGAACAGTTCGGCACCCGGCACCTCGGTAAAGAGGCATTTCAGAAATTGATCGATCCAATGGCCTCGGGGGTGTTTGCGGGCAATGCATCGGAAATGAGCCTGAAGAGCTGTTTCCCCCGTATTCATGAGGTCGAGTCTGAATTCGGCAGCCTGATTCGCGGCCTCATCAAGCTGCAGAAGCAAGCCCGGAAACAGGGCAAAAAGGACACGCCAGGCCCCGGACCCGGGGGGAACCTGACTTCATTCAGGGCGGGTATGAGCGTGATGACCGATACGCTGACGGCCGGGTTGGGTTCACGGGTTCGGGTGAATTCGCCGGTCGGCGGCATCACGCGCAGTGGCGGGCAATACACGGTTTACCTGGCAGATGGCGGCAGTGAGGATTTTGACGCGGTCATCGTGGCGGCGCCCGCCTGGGCACAGGCGAGAATCCTGCACAGTATTTCACCGGCCATCTCCGGCCTGCTGCAAGAGATTGAGTATCCTCCGTTGTCCGTAGTGTGCCTTGGCTACCGGGAGCAGGACACGGCGGATTGTATGGACGGTTTCGGGTTCCTGGTTCCGTCCAGGGAGCAAAGATACATACTGGGTACGGTCGCGGATTCGAACGTCTTCCCCGGGCGCGCCCCGGAAGGTTGTGTTCTGTATCGCACCATGGTCGGTGGGGCCCGGCATCCTCACCTGGCGGAGTTTCCCGATGAGCAGCTGCTGGACCGGGTCCGGTCGGACCTGGGAGACATCATGGGGCTCAAAGCGGACCCGGAGTTCGTCAAGATCTATCGCCATGAAAGGGCTATTCCTCAGTACCTGGTGGGCCATACCGACAGGCTGGAAGCCATTGAAAACCATTTGCGCGAATTTCCCGGGCTGATCCTCACCGGCAACGCTTTCCGGGGCGTCAGTCTTAACGACTGCGTGCTCAATGCTGAAAAAACCGCTGAAAAAATGGTCGCAACAGCCGCTGTCACTGGATAATGATGACATGATAAGAAACAGCCTGAAGGTCAAGGTGGGTATTTACCTGGTGATAACACTCACACTTGCGGTCTTCCTTTTTACATTCATGGTGGTGCGCAACAGCCGCGAGGAATTGTTGCAACAGACGATGGACCATGCCGCGCAGTTATCGGAAGTCATCATCAAGAGTACTCGTTTTGCCATGCTGCAGAATCAACCCTCTCATGTGGACAAAATCATCAAAGACGTGGGTGACCAGGATGACATCGACCGGGTCAGGATTATCAGCAAAAACGGCACCGTAATCCATTCCTCCGAAGAAACGGAGATTGGGATCCTGGTGGACCTGGAAGCGGAGTCCTGTCTCGCCTGTCACCTCGACGAGGAGTCGAAGCGTGCAAGCCCGATGATTGGCAGACCCCGGTTGTTCACCAGTCCGGACGGCCAGTACATGCTGGGGAGTACGGCCGTCATCCGAAACGAACCCAGCTGCGCTACTTCAGGCTGCCATGCAAATGCGGAGGATCAGGCCGTATTGGGTGTTCTGGATATCGTTTCTCCATTGGATCGAATCGATCAAACGATTCGTGACACCACATACAGGATCGTGGCATTTGCGCTGGGTTTCGTGGTGCTGGCGGCGTTGTTGGTCAATATACTGGTGCAACGGATGGTGTACCGGCCGCTGGCTGATCTGAAAGAAGGATCGGAAAGGTTGTCAGAGGGCGACCTCGAACACCCAATTCCGGTACGCAGTGATGATGAACTCGGGCAACTGGCCGAATCCTTCAACAGTATGATGAAGCGGCTGCGTACATCGCGGAAAGAATTGCAGGACTGGGGACGAACCCTGGAGCAGAAGGTCGAAGCGGCAACACACGATCTGCAGATTGCGCAGGCAGAAGCGGCAAGAGGAGAGAAGCTGGCTTCGGTCGGACTGCTCGCGGCCGGAATTGCCCATGAACTCAATAATCCGCTGACCGGTGTACTTACTTTTTCTCACCTCGTGCGGAAAGAGCTGCCGGACGACAGTCCGGAAGCGGAGGACCTGGACCTGGTGATTCAGGAGACCAAACGATGTGCCACCATTATTCGCAGGCTACTGGATTTTGCGCGGGAAAAAACGCCTGAAAAAGGATACTCAGACCTTAATTTATTGATCGAGGACACCTCGCGCCTGATAAGCCAGTCGGCCCAGGTCGCGGATATTGATATCATTCTGGAGCTTGATGAGTCACTGCCGGCGGTCTGGATCGATGAAGACCTCGTCAAGCAGGTGATCATGAATATGCTGGTCAATGCCCAGCATGCCATTGCGGGCGGAGGCAGGATAACGGTGCGTACATCCGTCTGGCAGGGCGGGGATAATAACGGAGTCGGTGAGTCAAAACCCATGGCAAAAATAACCATCACGGACACCGGCTGCGGAATCTCCGGGGAAAACCTGCAGCGTATATTCGACCCCTTCTTCACGACAAAAGGAGTAGGCAAAGGCACCGGGCTGGGATTATCGGTGAGTCACGGTACCATTGCCGCACACGGCGGATTTGTGGAAGTTGAGAGTGAAGTGGGCGTAGGAACTGAATTTCGCATTTACCTTCCCCTGGGAGAAAATGGCAACAGTGAATCCGGGGGTGCCGCTTGAGTGGTCATATTCTGCTGGTCGACGACGAGGAAATCGTCATCCGCAGCTGCCAGCGAATTCTTCGCGACGGAGATTACAAGATCGATGTTGCCAGGGATGGTCTGGAAGCGTTGGAAAAAGTCAATGAGCACGACTTCGATGTGATTATTCTTGACATCATGATGCCCAGGATGGATGGCATCGAGGTGTTGCGAAGGGTCAAGGAGGCGCGGCCGGATATTGACGTGATTATGATTACCGGCCTGCATGACATCGAAACCGCGGTGAAAGCCATGAAGTTCGGTGCATTGGACTATCTGCCAAAACCCTTCGAGCCGGAAGATTTGCAGATGCTGGTAGCAAGGGCGTTTGACCGTCGCGCCAGGTTGCAGGGTAAACCGGGCGAGGAACACAAGTCCTCTAAAAGTTATCATTTCGAAAACATCATCGGGTCCAGTGCGGCGATGCAAAGGGTTTACCGGCTGGTTGCCCATTGCGCCCCGACCAACAGCACGGTGATGCTGCGGGGTGAAAGCGGTACCGGCAAAGAACTGATCGCCCGCGCGATCCATTACAACAGCCTGCGCAAGGGCCAGCCCTTCGTGCCGGTGGATTGCACGTCCCTGAGCGAGAACCTGCTGGAAAGTGAGCTGTTCGGGCACGTCAAGGGTTCGTTTACCGGTGCGGTATCGAACAAGAAGGGCCTGTTTGAAACCGCCGATGGCGGCACCTTATTCCTCGACGAGATTGGAAATATTTCCCTTTCTACGCAGGCCAAATTGTTACGGTTCATCGAGGAGCGGGAATTCAAGGCAGTCGGCGACACCCGGGTTCAGAAAGTGGATATTCGCGTGGTGACGGCAACCAACAAAGACCTCGAAGGCATGGTGGCTGATGGGGACTTTCGTGATGACCTGTATTACCGCATCAACATATTCCCGATCGAGATACCTCCGTTGCGTGAGCGGCGGGATGATATTCCCGCGCTGGCCATGCATTTCCTCAACCGCTTCAACGAGGAAATGAAACACAAGGCCCGGGAATTCTCACCCGGCGCCATGAATCTGCTGATGAATCATGACTGGCCGGGAAATGTGCGCGAACTGGAAAATGTCGTGCAGCGTGCCGTCATACTGGCCAGTGGGGACGTCATACGCCAGGGCCACCTGGTGAACATCATTGATATGTTGCCCCGCGTCGACCTGGATGTTCCCAGGACCAGCGAAGAGCTCAAACAAATCAAGAAAGTCGCCCGGCAGAAGTCGGTTGAAAACGTGGAGAAACATTTTGTTCTGAGCGCACTGAAGCGGAATGGCTGGAACGTTACCCGCGCCGCGGAAGAAACCGGAATGCAGCGCAGCAATCTGCAGGCCCTGATGAAGAAATACGACATCCGGGTTCGAGGAATCGAGCCGGGCTACGACGACGAAGGCTCAGAATAACCCGGAATTCTATTCGTGGGGTTCTTCCCAGCCGGTGAACATTTCCCTGTAGTGTGATGATGGCTTCGGCCCGAGCATGCCCATATAGGCGTGCAGGAAAATGAAGAACACAAACAGGATGAACATGAGGACGTGAATAGTATTGACCACGCGGATGCCGCCTACCATGCTGATCAGGCTTTGAAAACGCGCCACGTCCCACATCATCAGCCCGGTAAAAAAGGTTACCGGCGCCGTGATGAACATCACGAACTGGTAGGTCAGTTTTTGCATCGGGTTGAATTTGTCGTGCGGGTTCACGTTATGTGGGCGTTTTTCGCCCTTGAAAATCCCAAAGCTGTAATATTGCGCCTGGTCAAAATAGCGTTTGAAAAAATTGCGGGCGTCGAGGTCAGCGTGGTAATTGGTGATCTTGTCCGAGCTGATGTAATAAAAGAACCAAAGGAACCAGTTTGCGATCACGGCAAACCCGACCCAGTTGTGCAAATGCACCGCGGTTTCGAAGGACATCAGGCTGAACAAATCGACGTAGCGGATCTGAAAGCCAGTCAGGATCAGCAACAGGAAGCCAAGTGCATTCACCCAATGCCAGATGCGCACGGGCACCGGGTGGAGGTAAACCCTCTCCTGCGCCTGCGAGTGTGGCTGTTGGGTGGATTCCGATGTGGTCATCTTGCAACTCCGTTAGATATCTCGTGGTTTAGCTGTTATCGGGTTGTTTTTTCTTGCGCAGAATTTTCCCGAGCGAAATGTGCACTACCGGCACGGCCAGGCCGCCCAGTATCGCAAGCACCAGCAGGCCATCAAGCAGTTTGATCCGGGTGCCTCCCGGTGCGTAGAAACCACCGACAGAGTCCACCGACATAGCGGAGGCCAGTACTTTCCGGTCGGCTTTGAAGCTTTCTTTCCGGCCATCCTTCCTGCTCAATGAAACCGTGACGTTCTGGAAGGGCTCGGCGTCACTTCTGTGACAACTCTCGCACGAGCGAACCGCCTCGGTGCTGGCTGCCAGGCGATGTGCGTCCACGCTGTTGGTCACTTCCAGGCGACCGAGCAGGGTGATATCGCTGACCTCTTCCTGATCATTAATCTGTCGAACCAGTTTCCATAGTTCAACCGGGTCCAGGCCATCGCCGTTGGTATCAATCGCGGCCAGGGTTTCCTGTACGGTGCCGTTGTTTTCATTCTGCCTTACCGGGGCCTGCCGGAGACGGTCATACAGTTGCAAATCGACGCGCAGTTCCGCCTGCGGTGAATGGCACGCCGCGCAGCCCACGGATTTCAGGTGCATCCCGGCGTTCGGCAGCCACTGTTCGTGCGCCAGTTCAGCGACCTCGTGACAGCTGATGCAGGTCGGTACCAGGTAGTCCGTGTCGGTCACCGCCGAAATGTCATGTGAGTTGTGGCAGCCCGTGCAGCTAGGGGCCTGGACATGGTCGCCACGAATCAGGTTGCCCTCGCTGCGAGCCAGGCCATGGATGCTTTGTTCGAAGGCTTCATTGATCTTCGTATGGCAGCGGCTACAGGGTTCCCCGTTAACGGGTTCATAAGCAACACGCGACTGGATGGCGTGGGCACTGTGGCAGTCCGAGCACAGCGGTGCGTTGTCGTCCCCATGCTCCACCATGCTGGCATGAACGCTGTTTCTGTAGCTTTCGTGCGCGGCTTCGTGGCATTGGGAGCAGGTCTGGTTGTGCTTGAGTGAATACGCCCGCCGACTGGCGATTGGCTGTTTCGACGGATGTTTACCTTTCGCAACATCCCGGTGGCAGCCGGTGCATCCGATCACTTTGTGCACCGATGATCCGAATTCCTCAACTTCAATCCGGAGCGACATTTTTTCGCCGTCTTCCAGCTTTTTCTTAAGGTTCTTGCTATGGCATTTCAAACATTTCAGGTCAGGATTTGACACTTCTTCATGGTGGTCGGCCAAGCCAATTGCTGGCGCCATGCCCAGCAGGGCGATGGCGACCAGCAATATGCCTGTTTTTATCCCGCTCTTCATCTTGTGGTTCCTATTATCCTGAAGCCCGGGCTACGCGCAATCAACTGATTGCGCGCTTCTTCTTCCAGGCTTCAATGGCCAGTGTCGCGAAAGTGTAAAAGCCCACGATCGGCAGCGCGATGACATAGCTCAGGGCGATGAAAGGTGCCGCCAGGAACATCAGGATGTTCTTGATGACACGGAGCACTTTGCTCCAGCCTTTCAGCTCGCTGACTGGAACCTTTGCAGGCGCCGTTACTTCGTTGGCGGCTTCCTCCTCCAGGACCACCGGTTTTTCGAGGGCTTTGAGAGTAACGCTCTCGATCATTTCCGGAGTGAGCGGCTTGCGGACAAAGCCGCTGACGCCCAGTACGGATGCCCTGGCTTCGTTTTCCGTCGTGCCATAGCCGGTGATCACGACCACTGGCGTCCAGGGGCACCGGGCCTTGATGCGCTCGGCCACTTCAATGCCGTTCATTCCAGGCATCTTGATATCGGTGAAAACGACATCGTAGTCGGTGTTCTCCATGTCTTTCAATGCTTCCTCGCCACTCAGAGCCGTACTGACTTCATAACCCTTGTCTGAGAGGACCCGGTCAAAACTGCGACCGATCACTGCATCATCATCGATTACTAGTACTTGTGGTTTGGTATTCATAATATTGCTCCTGGTCAAACTTCAATGTGTAACTCGTTAAGCGCTGCGCAAAGCCCAGCGTTTTTGTGTCATGGCTTCATTGGCGGCTTTGATGACCTCGTCGGGTCCAACCGGTTTGGCAATGTAGTTCTGTGCGCCAAGCCGGACTGCCTCTTTGGCGGTTTCTATCGACGGGTAACCGGTGATAACGACAACTTCACTGTCAGGCCACCGCTCCTTGATGGTTTTCAGGACATCCATACCATTCAACCCCGGCATTTTGAGATCCAGCAGTACTACGTCGAAGGGGTGCTGCTCCATGACCTGGAGTGCCTTGTGACCATCTTCAGCCGCCTCGGTATGACACCCTGTGTCTGCCAGGCTTCTGAGATGGCTGCGTCGCACCACTTCTTCATCGTCTACGATGAGGATGCTGGCTTTGTCGTTCATGTTCCACCTCGCAAATATGTTTCAACTAAGTATATGCAATAGGCGTGCCAGTCTATTGGAATGCAGTCTTTTCTTTAAAATATTGAATGAATACAGATAGATGTATTCCTGGCAAGATTTGTGTTCCAGAGGGTGAAGCCTCGGTTTTTATGTGCGAAGTATCTTTATTTTGTACGAATTTTAGAGATGAAAGGGAAAAACACAGTTAATTCATATACTTGCCAGTTGTCGATGGTGTATGTTTTTTCTATACACTGATCCAAAAAAATATATGGGTTTGCAACATACTGAAATATAACAAAAAAGCCCCGCCTGGGCGGGGCTCTTATATCGCCGGTTGGCGGATTTACGGTATCACTTGGTGGGTGCTTCGTCGTGACAGTTAGTGCAGTCCACCTCCATCTCGCCCATTTCCTCTGCATGTGGAATCTCGGTAATGTAAGTATGGCAGTCAGTGCAGGACCACATATCATGATCTTCTACGAAGAACCCGCCTGCCGGATTATGCACCTGGGGTCGATCGGGGTTGCTCGGTGGGGACCGGTCCGCATCTTCATGACATTCCAGGCAGGTTTCGTTGTCACTCAGATCTTCGGCGAAGGCGGGTGATCCAAAACTCAGCGCCAACAGGGAAATAAAGGTCAAGGCTGAAGCGGTTGCTAAGAATTTTCCTGCGAATGTCATGATAAGTCCTCTTCGTTCTCAGTCAGGGTTTTCCGGATCAGAATAAAGCGTCTATTGGGATTCAATCCTGATCTGGGTCATAATCGACGTCGTACAGCTAAATGAATACTTGTAAGGTATATTGCCCGTTTTGCAGATAAATTTATACTGTTGGCAATTTGAAGTCCAAATCAGCACAAATAAAAAAGGATACCTGATGACCCTTGTGAGCAGGTCAATAAAAATACTTCCTTTAGGGTTTTTGATGTTGTTTGCTCTGCTGTTTGCGGGTCCGGTACCGGCAGAACCTGCCGATCCCAAGCTCAGCAACGACCGTTGCCTGCGTTGTCATGGCAGGGAAGGGTTTTCCAGGGATGACGTTTACGGAAACGAGAGGGATTTGCACGTCACCGCTGCCGCTTTCGGCAACAGCGTCCATGGCCAACAGGATTGTGTGGGCTGTCACCAGGACATTACCAAGGCGCCTCACCGTAAGGGGATTGACCGCAAGGTGAGCTGCGTGACCTGCCACGTGGACCTCTGGGACCAGGCCCAGGCTAATGGAACGGTCGAGGAACACGCCAGGCTGGGTGTCGTGGTTGAACAAATCGAAAGCTACATGGATTCGATGCATGCCCGCCCGAATCTCGAGGACCAGTCCCGTACCAACGCGACCTGTTACGACTGCCACGATGCGCACTACATGAAGCCGTTTGACAGCGAGAATCAGCGGCAACACAAGCTTGAAAACCCTGCAATGTGCGGCAATTGTCACGGTGATGTGCTGGAAGTGTATGAATCTTCAGTGCACGGCACCCTGGTCAGCCAGGGCAATATGAATGCCGCAGTCTGTAGTGACTGCCATTCCCAGCACGGGGTCACTGAGACCGGAACCAATGATGCGCGCGTAGAAGTGACGCAAAGTTGCGGAAACTGCCACGAGGATAGCCTGAGAACGTACCTTGCCACGTACCACGGCAAAATAACGCGGCTGGGATACGGCGAAACGGCAAAATGTTTCGATTGCCACGGCTCCCACCAGATCAGGCGGCTGGATGATCCTGCCTCGATGATGAACGTCAATAACCGCCTGGAAACCTGCCAGACGTGTCACGAAGGCGCTACCGCGGGCTTTACTACCTTCTATCCGCACGGTGATATGCATGACCGGGAAAACTACCCGGAAATGTGGTTTGCCTCCATGGGTATGATTGGTTTACTGATCGGCACTTTCAGCTTTTTCTGGCTGCATTCGGCCCTGTGGTTTTACCGGGAATGGAAAGACCGCAAGGAAGGCAAGAACCGTCCGCACGTGCTGACGGAAGCCTTGCCTGAAGGCAAGACTCATTTTCGGCGCTTCAATCGCTGGTGGCGACTGGCTCACCTCACTGGCGCAGTTTCAATCATGACGCTGACACTCACGGGCATCGTGGTGTTGTATGCCGACAGTTTCTGGGCCCCGACCATCATGAGGTTGCTGGGCGGGCCGGAAACGGCTGGTTACATACACCGGGTGGGCGCCATTGGTTTCATGGGCGTATTTTTCATTCACCTGATTTATTTCGCCATCCGGATCGGCAAAAACTGGCGCACATTTGAGTGGTTTGGGCCAAATTCCCTGGTGCCCAGCTGGAATGACCTGAAGGACGCTCAGGCGATGTTCCGCTGGTTCTTCGGCCTGGGTCCACGTCCCGAGCTGGACCGTTTCAGTTACTGGGAAAAATTCGATTACTGGGCGCCGTTCTGGGGTATGACGATCATCGGCGTCAGTGGATTGCTCATGTGGTACCCGATCCCGGCGGCTGCGTTCCTGCCGGGTTGGGCATTCAACGTGGCCTCCATCGTGCACGGTGAGGAAGCGTTCCTGGCGGCTGTATTCCTGTTCACGGTACATTTCTTCAACAACCATTTCCGCCCGGACAAGTTCCCGCAGGACACCACCATGTTCACCGGCCGCGTGCCGCTGGCAATCTACAAGCACGAACACCGCCGTGAATACGAGCGATTGCTGGCCTCGGGTGAGCTCGACAAGTACCTGGTAGATGCGCCGACCGAGCCGCAATCGGCTGCCGCCAGCCTGCTGGGCGCGACGCTGATTACCTTCGGGCTGTTTCTGCTGACGCTGGTAATCCTGGGATTCTTCGGGGTGTGATCATCTGCCCGGCACTTAGCGGTATAATTGGGATGCCATGAAATCATTCCTCACAGGATTTATTCTGGCCCTATGCCTCGTTTCCTGTTCGCCTGAACAGGAGCCGCCGCCACCCGCTGTGGCGAACGCAGCTGCAGGTAAGGTAATCGTGGAGGTTAATTGCACGGGCTGCCATGCACCGGACGGCCGGGGAAAAACTGCCGAAATTCCGAATCTTGCGGCACAGCCCGCCGACTATCTGGAAAATGCCATGCATGCCTATGGCGAAGGCGGCAGGCATCACGCAGCGTTACAGGACCTGTTCGCCGGGTTCAGCGATTCAGATATCCAAAACATCTCCGCTTATTTTTCCGGGCTGCCTCCGTTGCAAGCGGAAGCTGGCATTGAAACCGCCTATCGGGAAGGCGCTGAGGCGGGCGCCTACTGTACCGGCTGTCACGGTGAACACGGTGTCAGCACCACCGCTGGTATTCCCAGCCTTGCCGGTCAGCAACCGGCCTACCTGATCATGGCCACCCAGGAATACGCCAGGGGTGACCGTGGTCATGCTGAAAAAGCGGAAATGCTGCAGGGGCTTGGTGAGGTCGATATCGAGAACATGGCGATGTATTTCGCTTCGCAAGCGCCGGAACCGCGTGAGGCGCCTCCATTTGGCGACCCGGTGGCGGGAGAACCGCTGACTGCGATTTGCGGAAGCTGCCATGGCGCCAGGGGTGTAAGCCTCGATCCTCTGGTGCCCAGCCTGGCAGGACAGGAACCCGTGTACCTGGTGAACTCCATCAGGGCCTATCGCGATGAAGAGCGAAGCCACGAGGACATGGTCACTGATAGAACGGATGCTGAGATAGAGAGTATCGCAGCTTATTACTCGATCCAGGCAGCGGGTTCAGCTGTCGAGCCGGGGGAACAGGCCGCGCAGGTCATCGAAAAATGCCAGCGCTGTCATGGCCGTGCGGCGGGTGATTCAAACATGGTCGTTCCGGTCCTGAACAGCCAGAAGAAAGGTTACCTGCTGCGTGTCATGAAACAGTACCGGGATGGCGAAAGGGGCAGTTCCATGATGCACAAGATGAGCTCCGGATACAGTGACGAACTGCTCGAGGAGATTGCCGCTCACTACGCCAGCCAGCCGGCGGACTGAAATTTCCGGATTCAACCCGTGTTGTTGCTGTCCACGCCATTGCCGTGGCGAGTACTGAGGTGTTCAGGTACGCGGTAAATCCACATCTGGTACATCGAAACGATCCACATGACCGCGAAAGACAGTCCGTTGAGCATTCCGGCAATCAGCACGATCCAGGCAAAGGGCGTAAATACCTTGGTCACATACCAGCCCAGCACATCGGCAATCACGCCCGCAAACGGTGTTGCGATGATCAGGCTCTTGAGCCAGATTGGACGAAGATAAGCGTGGCTGAAAATGAAGCCGATAATGAAAAAAATGAAGGTCAGCCCGAACAGGTGGATGTGCGATACCCGCACCAGGGTATAGAGATCAGTGCCTGTGTCCTGGGCCACCACCTGCTGGATGTTTTCGAAGCCGTCAAGATTTGACAGGTGCGGGTTGCTGCCATCGTGACAACTCAGGCAGTTAACGGTGATGATGGTCTCGATGCCCTCGGAGTAACTGCGTTTTGATGCCCCGTCCCTGATCCACTTCAGCAGGATTTCCAGGTCTTTCGCTGGCAGCATCCCGGACATCGGACCCTGCAGGGCGGACTCCAGGACGGTGGTCTCGTTGCTGCCGCTATAGGTGATCTTGATGTCCTCCACGGACAGTCCTGGCCTGCCGTCGGCTCCCGAATGGGCGGCGAAAACATACAGCGCTGCGAACAGGTATCCCAGCCCGACCACCAGCAGGGCGCCGGTAAACAGCGTGCGCATACTGATGGGCAGTTCCTGGAAGTGCCTGTATAACCGATGAACTGTCTGGTCTGTCATTTCTTTAATTCACCGCCTCATCGCATGGCAATTGCATGTAAATCACCGATTTGGGTTCCTGACCCGAATAATAGCCTGCAATGGCATCGATATCTTCGGTGCTCAGCGGAGCCGACATGGCATGCATGGTGGAATTGTCTCGCGAGGCCCCCGCATACGACTGCAAAGCGTTTATCAAGTAGCTGCGGTCCTGCCCGGCCAGCATGGGAAACCTGGGGTCCGTACTGTTGCCGCCTATGCCGTGACAGCGTTCACAACGGTCAATCCACTCTGCCGTGGTCAATGGAACCCGGACATTTCGGCGCATGGGCTCCTGGCCGGCATAATATGCCGCCAGGTCGATCACTTCCTGTTCATCGAGGGTTTCCACTGCATCGAACATCGGCTGATGTTGACGTTTGCCGCTCCTGTAGGCCGTCATGGCCTTGATGAAATAACGGGCATCCTGGCCCGCGAGCGACGGCATGTCGACCCCGCTGGCATTGCCGTCCTCACCGTGGCAGCTGGCGCAGGGTTCAGAAAGCACTTGTCCCAGATCTGCATTTCCGTCACCCGCCGTGGCGGTACGAGCCGGTTCCTGCACGGCATAAAACACGCCCATTTTCCCGAGTTGCTCATCATCCAGGTTGGAAACCAGCTTTTTCATCATCTTGTGGTCGCGATTCCCGTTCGTATAGGCATTCATTGAAGTAACGAAATATTCGGCGCTCTGGGCGCTCAGGTTTGGCATGCCGGAAGCACTGCTGTTGCCGTCCTCACCATGGCACTTGACACACTTCTTCATTGCGTCCCGGATATCGGCGAAAGGGTCACCCTGGCTGATCCTGGCGGAAAATGCATCGTCTTCGTTTCTGCTGGCGGGACGAGCCGGCACCAGACTGGCGAAATATGCGGAGACAGCCAGCAGTGATTCGTTGTTCAGGAAGCCGATTGCGTGGTTCATCGACTCGTTTCGGCGATCTCCCGACTGGTAGGCTTGCAGAACGCGATACAGGTATACGGTTCTCTGCCCCGCGAGGTTCGGGATGCCCGCTGCTGTACTGACACCATCCATGCCATGGCAATTCACGCAAGCAGATTCGGCAACTGCTTGTCCTTGTTCCAGCTGTTGCCTGGACGGGGAAAGGGCGGCTCGTTCCATGGAATTAACAGCTTGGGATGACATGGATTGTGACCAGGCCGGCTTGAAAAAAACAAGCGAAGCAAAGACCAGAACGAGTATGTGTGCCTGTTTGATCATTCGTTCAAATCATTACGGGGCAAATATCGAACCAAAAGTGTGAACTCGTCCACCATAGCCGGATCGAGCTTTTTCGGCAACGGAATTCTGACGATATGTCCTGAGCCTGGCGCCGATTCGGCAGGTTCGCCATCTCGGCCAATGATGCTGGAGAGATCGAAGGACAAGTTGCCTGACGGCGTGACCAGTTCCATCCGGTCACCGCGCTCAAACCGGTTTTTGACGTCCACCGTCAGCCAGCCGTCGTCAAGGCCCACGACATCTCCCACGAATTGCTGCCGGTCGCTGGTGGACACCCCGCGTTCGTAGTTCTGGTATTCACCGGGCGGATGGCGCCTGTAAAAGCCCTCGGTGTAACCGCGATTTGCCAGTCCCTCGAGCTCATCCATCATGCCCATGTCGAACGGCATGCCGGCCACCGCGTCATCGATTGCCCTGCGATAGACCTGGGTGGTCCGCGCCGTGTAATAAAAAGACTTGGTCCTGCCTTCGATCTTGAGTGAATCTATTCCGATCTGCGCCAGCGTATGCACGTGCTGCACGGCCCGAAGGTCCTTTGAGTTCATGATATAGGTGCCGTGCTCGTCTTCATAGGCGGGCATGAGTTCGCCGGGGCGGGATTCTTCCTCCAGCAAAACGACATCCCCGGTGCTGGTTTCCCGCGCTTCCCCGGCGCCGTATTTCCAGCGGCAGGTATTGGTGCAGGCGCCCTGGTTGGAGTCGCGGTGTGATAGGTAGCCGGACAACAGGCAACGCCCGGAGTAGGCAATACACAATGCGCCGTGCACGAATACTTCCAACTCGATATCTGGACATTCGTCGCGGATTTCGCCGACTTCTTTCAACGACAGTTCGCGCGACAGAATGATGCGGCTGAGACCCATGTTCTTCCAGAAATTGACGGTTGCGAAATTTACCGTGTTGGACTGGACGGATAGGTGAATGGGCATGTCTGGCCAGCGTTCGCGAACCATCATGATGAGGCCAGGGTCGGACATGATCAGTGCATCCGGCGCCATCTCGATAATCGGCTCCAGGTCCGTAAGGTAGGTGCGAACCTTGTTGTTGTGCGGCGCCACGTTGCTGGCGAGGAAGAACAGTTTGCCCAGGGCATGCGCTTCCTCGATGCCCTGCGCCAGGATGTGTTCTTTACTGAATTCGTTATTGCGCACGCGCAGGCTGTAGCGAGGCTGACCCGCGTACACGGCATCGGCGCCATAGGCGAAGGCGTAGCGCATGTTTTTCAGGCTACCGGCGGGGGACAGCAATTCAGGCTTCTTCATAGTTGGATTGTATCGAAAAATTGTTTGACTCAAATCATTGAAGTCTCAATTAGCACGTCGAAATTATCCATTCATGACCGAGGTCCCATTTAATGTTGAATTAATCATGCAGGATGTGCCATGGAGCAGTTCGACTAAAAAACAACCGCGAGGAGTAACAAATGAGTAACAGGCGGAATTTTGTAACAAGAAGTGGATTTGCTGGTGGACTCGTCAGCTTGATGGCTGGTGCTGTTCTCCTCGCATTTTCAGGCATGGCCTTGGCCCAGACCATTTCGGATGGCTGCATAGACTGTCACGCGGATAATTACAACGACTGGAAAGTTTCCGGCCACCCCTACAAACTGATGAAGGCAGACATCGCCCAGAACCGGCCGATTCCGCTGCCGTCAGGTTACGATTGGGATGATATTTCCTATGTGATCGGTGGTTACAAGTGGAAGTCCCGCTATATGGATCTTGACGGTTACATCATCACCAACGACGACTCCGCTGAGGGCGGTAACACGCAGTACAATATGCTCACTGGCAAGTGGAGTGACTATCACGCCGATGAGGCAAACGGTACCAAGCCCTATGACTGCGGGAGATGTCACACCACGAACTGGGTCGCCAACCCTGATCCTACTGACCTTTCCGGAAATCAGGATGGAATGGCGGGTATCTGGGGTACGTTCGATCAAGGCGGCATTCAATGCATTCAATGCCACGGTGAAGACCATCCCGGCATGATTGACACCTCCGCCGAAGCTTGCGGTGAATGCCACATTCGCGGCGACGCAGACACGATACCTGCCAGCGGCGGATTCATTCGCCATCACGAGCAGTACAATGAGCACCTGGCCGGCGCGCACGGTTCCACAGAATGCGTGATGTGTCACAACCCGCATAAGAAATCTGAATGGTCCATCAAGGAAACCGCACAGTGCGGTGTTAGCTGCCATAGCGCTATCGGCGAATCTTACGCCATGACCTCCATGGCGGACTACGGTGTGGAATGCAAAGATTGCCATATGCCGTATGCCACCAAGTCCGCAAAGGCACTCGGTCCGCACCAGGGCGATTTGCAAACACACATCTTTTACATTGACACAGATCCGACCGCGAACATGTTTACTGAGGACGGCAGTTTTGTCGTACTGGATGATAACGGCAAAGCCAAGGTCACCATGGACTTCGCCTGCCAGCGCTGCCACGAAACTGCTTCGCTGGATGAACTGGCATTGTACGCAAAGGGTTTCCATAACCCAGACAAGACCCTTGCAGACATCGGCCTGGATCCGGGCCTGAGCGGCACCTGGTGGAACCCCGCGAAAAGTGGCGAGGGATTCCTGCTCGAAGTTGACCAGAACCGCTTCCTGTATGCTTCCTTCTACACCTACGGCCCGGATGGCGAACAAACCTGGCTGGTTGCAGCGCTTGAAAGCAGTGCCGGCATCACTGCCAACGTGAAGGTCTACATCCCCTCCGGCGGTACCTGGGGCGATCCCAGCGGAGCGGACACGGGTATAGAGTGGGGTATCGGAACCTTTACATTCCCGACCTGTACTTCTGGAAACGTGTCTCTGACACCGAATGCGGCCATGATGGGTATGGGGTACACCGCAGTGATGTACGATCTGGAACGGATCCTTCCTTCCGGCATCGCCTGCCCGACTTTCGTCAATAATGAAATGGCAGCAGCCATGAAGTAATACTCAGAATAAGGCTGGTTTAACCAGCGACCATAACAAAAATGCGCCGCCCCACCAGGCGGCGCTTTTTTTTTACCGGACCGGGTGAGTGGGCAATAATTCGTGCAAATAATTGCACTAATTGTTCATTGCTGTAATCTTTAAAAGAAGGCGCAGTTCGAACGCAACCGGTTGAATAAACCTGGATGGAGCCAGTCATGATCGATTTGTCTTTTTCGGTGAAAGTTCCCTTGTTTCGCTGGGGTATCGCGGCCTTGGTATTTGGCGCGTTACTCCTGTTTTTTTCTCCAACTGTCGCCGCGCAGTACCAGTTTTACGAGGGTCCTGAATTTTGCAAGCAATGCCACGAAGACAACTACAATGAATGGATAAGTTCCGGCCATGCTGCCATTCTGGTAAAAGGTGAAGAGTCGAAGTTCCGCTCCATCCCCCTGCCGAAGGGTCATGACTGGGAGGATATCTCCTACGTCATCGGTGGCTACAAATGGAAATCCCGCTACATGGACAACGACGGGTACATCATCACCAATGATGATTCACTGACAGGTGGGAATACGCAGTTCAATCTCCTGACCGCTGAATGGAGTGACTATCATGCGGACCAGGCCAATGGTACAAAGCCCTATGATTGCGGGGCATGCCATACCACGGCATGGATCGTTAATGAAAACCCCGACGACCTGAGTGGCAACCAGGACGGTCTGCCTGGAATCCATGGCAGGTTCTTCGCCGCCGGCGTCCAGTGCGAGCAGTGCCATGGCCCGGGTTTCGATTCCATGGAAATCGATCGCTCCGCTGAATTCTGCGGCACCTGCCACGTTCGCGGTGATCCTGCTACGGTGCCTGCCAGTGACGGCTTCGTCCGTCACCAGGAACAGTACAACGAGCACCTGGCGGGCGCCCACGGCTCACGTGATTGCGTGATGTGCCACGATCCGCATAAACCCGCCGAATTCTCAATCAAGGAAACCGCGCAATGTGGCGTAAGCTGTCACAGTTCCATCGGTGACAGTTATGCGCAGACGACCATGGCCGATTACGGAGTGGAATGTAAAGACTGCCACATGCCGTATGCCACCAAGTCCGCACAGGCGCTCGGTCCGCACCAGGGTGATCTGCAAACGCATATTTTTTATATCGACACGGATCCTGATGCGAACATGTTCACCGAGGATGGTTCGTTTGTGAAACTGGACGACAATGGCAAAGCCGCGGTTACGATGGACTTCGCCTGTCAGCGCTGCCATGAAACGGCATCACTGGAAGAACTGGCGCTGTTCGCCAGGGATTTCCATGATGAAAACAAGGGGCTTGAGGACTTCGGTCTGGACCCGGGCCTGACCGGCACCTGGTGGAACGAGAGCAAAGACGGCGAAGGCTTCCTGCTCGAGGTTGACCGTAACCGTTTCCTGTACGCCTCCTTCTATACCTACGGCCCTGACGGTGAACAGACCTGGCTGGTCGCTGCGCTTGATTCCGCAGATGGCACGACGGCCAACGTGACCGTGTATATCCCGCAAGGCGGTGAATGGGGTGATCCCAGCGGCGCGGAAACAGGCGCTGAGTGGGGCAGCGGAACGTTCACGTTCCCGACCTGCACTTCCGGCAGCTTTTCGTTCACCCCCAACCAGGCGATGGCGGGCATGGGCTTTACGGCGCAATCGTATGCGCTGGAGCGCATTCTGCCTTCCGGTATTTCGTGTCCGACGTTTACCAATAACGAAATGGCGGCCATGCAGTGAACGCCGCAAAAAAATTGCCGGCCTAACTGTATCCGAGCCGGTGCTGGAGCGGCCCGCAGGCCAGCCTGAATGACGTGGTTTGGAGAAACCCCCAGGCCAGTCGTTCGGGGTCCAGTTTTTGCAGCGGCGATTCGTTCTCCCGACCGCGCGAGGCATTAACGGGTGTTTCCAGCGCTTCCAGGCAGGCGCTTTCCGGGTCTAGCCCTATAAAAGCGAAAACCGTGTCCATGGTGGTGACGGAATCGGTTACGAGGTCCTCGTAGTGCAGTTGCAACACGTCTCCATGCCCTGACTCCGATGCGGTAAGACCAGCCTCCACGTGGCGCTTCCAGGTGCGCATACACCGCCCAAAGGACCAGTCGAATTGCCGCTGCATGGAATCCACTGCATGGCGGCCGTCACGGATGATGTGGATGAACAGCGTGCCCGGGAACATCAGCCTGAGTTGATCGTAAAGGAACACGTAGCGTGGGGTTTGTTCCAGCCACTGCAAACCTCCGGAGCGCGAGCGATACATCGCGTCGATGCCTGTCCCGGCGAAGCTGAAGAACTCTTCCCGGTTCACTTTTTCCCTCGGCAACCAATGCAGTTCGCCGTGCTCGTTGCCGACCGCCCACGCCTGTTCCGTGCCCTTTACCCACTCAAACATGAAGTCCGATTCTGCGCTGCCCCACAGCCTTGAATGACGGGCCAGCGACCAGTGCAGCATGGAAGTACCCGAGCGGGGTGATCCGAAAATAAAAATGGGAGCCATCTGCGCATTCTCGTGAATGCGCGTTCAGTGCACAAGTGCGATACACAATCGCCCCGGTGGAACGGCGACAATCCCGCCGAATCAGTCGCGTCTTCCGTCCGCGGGAAACTGTTCCGCCCTGCGGCCCGCCATCTTCTCGTAGACATCCCAACGCAGGTGAACGGTCTGCTGGGCAATTTCTGCGAGCCGTTCTGCTTCTTCAGGATTCTCGCGCGCCAGCAGCTTGTAGCGGCCTTCGTGCTTGCGGTATTCCACCAGCGGAAGCGTCGGCCTGAGGCTGTCGAGCGTGAACGGGACGCCACCAGTATCCCTGATCATCGGGTTGTAACGGATCAGCGGCCAATGGCCGCTGGCGACCGCACGTTTCTGCTGCAGCATGCCCTGTTCCATGTTGATGCCGTGGGCAATGCAATGCGAATAAGCAATGATCAACGAGGGCCCGGGGTAGGCTTCGGCTTCGCGCAAAGCCTGCAGGGTCTGCTGTGGATTGGCGCCCATCGCGATGCGGGCCACGTAGACGTTACCGTAGGCAATCGCCTGCTGGGCCACATCCTTCTTGCCGATGACCTTGCCGCCGGCGGCGAACTTGGCCACCGCGCCCAGCGGTGTCGATTTTGACATCTGGCCGCCGGTGTTGGAGTACACCTCGGTGTCCATGATCAGGATGTTGATGTCAAGGCCAGATGCAAGCGCATGGTCGAGGCCGCTTGAGCCGATGTCGTAGGCCCAGCCGTCGCCACCGACGATCCAGATTGAACGCTTGATCAGGTGATCGGCCATGGATTGCAGCAGTCGCGATTCGTCCGAGTCGATCAGTTCCAGGTTGTATTTCAGCTCGGCGACCCGTCGTCGTTGCGCCTGGATTTCAGACTCGGTTTTCTGCGGACATTCAAGGATGGCATCAGCAAGTTCTTCGCCGACCTGGCCACGCAGATTCTGTAGCCACATTTCAGCCTGTTTGCGGTGGTGATCGGCTGACAGGCGGAAGCCCATGCCAAATTCCGCGTTATCTTCGAACAGCGAATTCGACCATGCCGGACCACGCCCCGCGGCATTCTTGGCCCAGGGTGTGGTGGGCAGGTTGCCACCATAAATCGATGAGCAACCGGTCGCATTGGCCACCATCATGCGGCCACCGAACAACTGGGTGATCACTTTCAGATAAGGTGTTTCGCCACAGCCGCTGCAGGCGCCGGAAAACTCGAACAAGGGCTGCAGGAACTGCACGCCGCGCACATTGGAAAAGTCAATTTCCGAGCGCTCGTTCCAGGGCAGCTTCTCGAACTTGTCCAGGTTGATGCGCTGGTCTTCCAGGATCGGATCCTTGGCCACCAGCCTGAGCGCACGAACTTCCTCACCGTTTTCACCGGTTTCCCGAACAGGGCAGGCGTCCACGCACAGGTTGCAGCCGGTGCAGTCGTCCGGGTAAACCTGCAGTACGTAGCGCATTTCCGGAAAACCGCGGGCGCTGATCGGTGATGACTGGAAGCTTTCGGGTGCGTCCGCCAGTTCATTTTCATGGCAGAACTTGGCGCGGATGGCCGCATGCGGGCAGACAAACGAGCAGTTGCCGCACTGGATGCAGTTATCATCCAGCCATTCGGGAATATTTTGCGCGATGCTGCGCTTTTCCCACTGGGTAGTCGCCGTGGGATAGGTGCCGTCCACCGGCAGCTTGGAAACCGGTAACTGGTCGCCACGCCCGGCCATCATCTCGGCCGTTACGTCATGAACGAAAATTGGTGCAATTTTTGGCACGACCGGGCGTTCGCCAATACCACTGCGCTGTGCCGGGTCGATGGTCACTTCGTACAAATGTGCGAGCGCCTGGTCGACCGCGGCGTAGTTCATCTGGATGACTTTCTCGCCTTTCTTGCGATAGGTCTTGGCGATGGCTTGCTTGATCTTGGTAATCGCGAGGTCGGTGTCCATCACGTTCGCCAGTTTGAAGAAACAGACCTGCATGATGGTGTTGATGCGGCGGCCCATGCCGGTTTCGCCAGCCACCTGGTAAGCATCGATCGTGTAGAGCCTGATGTTGCGCTCAGCAATCTGCTGTTGCATCCGCTCCGGCAGCTTGTTCCACAGTTCGTCCGGGCCGTAGGGGCTGTTCAGCAGCAGGGTTGAACCCTCGGCCGCTTTGTCCAGGATATCGCCGCTGAAGACGAAGTCGAACTGGTGGCAGCCGATGAAGTTGGCCGACTGGACCAGGTAAGGCGAATCGATCGGTTCCGGCCCGAAACGAAGGTGTGACACGGTCTGTGCACCCGATTTCTTCGAATCGTAGACGAAATAGGCCTGGCCATAGCGGTCCGGATCGGCGCCAATGATCTTGATGCTGTTCTTGTTGGCGCCCACCGTGCCGTCGGAGCCCAGGCCGTAGAACATGGCCCGGACCACGGTCTCGTTCTCAATGTTGAAGTCGGGATCGATGTCGAGACTCAGGTGGGTGATGTCGTCCTGGATGCCCACGGTGAATTTACGCTTGGGCGAATCGCTTTCCAGGTTATCGAAAACGGCCCTGACCATCGCCGGGGTGAACTCCTTGGAGGACAGTCCGTAGCGGCCGCCACAGACCAGTGGCATGGATTCGCGGTTACCGTTCGATAACGCTTGCGCCAGCGTGGTCATGACGTCCTGAAACAGGGGTTCACCATTCGAGCCGGGTTCCTTGGTCCGGTCGAGTACCGCGATTCGTTGCGCCGAAGCGGGCAGGGCGTTAAGCATGGCTTCAAAGCAGAACGGCCGGAACAGGCGCACGACGATGCCGCCATAGCGTTTGTCGCCGTTCCGGTTCAGCCACTCTACCGTCTCGCGAACCGTTGATGAACCCGAGCCCATAGAGATGACCACGGACTCGGCTTGCGGGTCGCCGTAATAATCGAACAGGTGATAACTGCGGCCGGTTTCGGCGGCCAGTTCGTCCATTTTCTGCTGCACGATGCCTGGAACGGCTTCGTAGTACGAGTTCACGCTTTCGCGGGCCTGGAAGTAGGTATCCGGATTCTGCGCCGTTCCGCGCATCACCGGGTCGTTCGGATTCAGCGCGCGTTTCAGGTGCGCCAGCACCAGGTCGCGGTCGACCATTTTTCTCAGCGTGGCGTCTTCCAGGCAATGGATCTTGTTCACCTCATGGGAGGTGCGGAAGCCATCGAAGAAATGAATGAACGGAATTCGCGACTGCAAAGTGCTCGCATGCGATACCAGGGCCAGGTCGTGCGCTTCCTGCACCGTGGCCGACGCGAGCTGGGCAAAACCGGTGGTGCGGGCCGCCATCACGTCCTGGTGGTCGCCGAAGATCGAAAGTCCCTGTGCCGCCAGCGAACGGGCCGCCACGTGAAAGACCGTCGGAGTCAGTTCGCCGGCGATCTTGTACATGTTGGGCAGCATCAGCATCAGGCCCTGGGATGCGGTAAACGTCGTCGACAGGGCGCCGGCCTGAAGTGCGCCGTGAACTGCGCCCGCCGCACCGCCTTCGTGCTGCATTTCGACAACTGTCGGGATGTGCCCCCACAGGTTTGGAAGCTTGCGCGCGGCCCACTCATCGGCCAGTTCGGCCATCGTGGATGACGGGGTGATCGGGTAGATGGCGCAGACTTCACTCAGCCGGTAAGCCACGTGGGCCGCGGCTTCGTTACCGTCAAAACTGACCATCTTGGTGTTCATGTCCAGGTCTTCCTGTGCGTGTGTTCCCATGTTAGAGACTCTCATGCGACCGCCTCCGTTTCGACCATTTCCATCGCGTGGCAGGGGCACTGCAGGAAGCAGGCCCTGCAACCGATACACAGGTCGTAGTTGATGTCGTAACCCTTGCCTTTACCGAGCTTGATAATGGCATCCTCGGGGCAGGCGCCGAAGCAGCCGTCGCATTCGAAACAGTTACCACAGGAGTAACAGCGCGACGCTTCAAACACAGCCTCGCGCTTGTCCAGGCCGGCGGTCACCTCGCGGAAATCACTGGTGCGGTGCTCCGGCGCAATGGATGCCTGCTCTCGCTTCTGGGCGTCCGTGTAGTAATGCAGGTGCAGCGCGTCAAAATCGACGGTGGGTCTGGGTGAGTCCTTGCTGTAGGTGGTTCCTTTCAGCCACGCGTCGATATGCCGCGCGGCCTTCTTGCCATGGCCGGTTGCGATGGTCACAGTGCGATCTGAAGGCACCATGTCTCCGCCGGCAAACACACCTTCTGCGCCGGTCATCATGTTTTCGTTGACTTCGACCACGCCGTCCCAGCCCATCGAGACGCCGGGGATGTGTTCGAGCACACTGGTATCCACGTTCTGGCCCAACGCCAGTACCAGGCTGTCGGCCTCGAGCGTTTCTATTTCGCCCGTGGGCTGGGGCCGACCGTTTTCGTCGACTTCCATGACCTCCACCTGGAAGGTGGTGCTGTCGATTTCACGGATCGTGCGCAGCCAGTTGATCTTGATGCCCTCGGCTTCAGCTTCGATGGCCTCGAATTCGTGGGCCGGCATGTGCTCACGGTCGCGGCGGTAGATGATCATCGCTTCCTCGGCGCCCATCCGCTTCGCAGTTCGCGCCGCGTCCATCGCGGTGTTGCCGCCGCCGTAAATAGCAACCCGGCGGCCCAGCTTGACTTCTTCGCCCTTCTCGACAGAAGCCAGGTAACTGACTGCATCGAGAATCCGGCCGGAGTCACGTGCCGGTATGTCGACGTGTTTGCCAACGTGCGCTCCGATCGCCATGAACACGGCATCGAAGCCTTCCTGCTCCATAGCGACCGTAACGTCTTCTACTTTGCTGTTCAGCGTGATTTTTACGCCGAGCTTTTCGATCCGGGAAACTTCACCATCCAGGATATCCCGGGGCATGCGGTAGGCTGGAATGCCGAAACGCATCATGCCGCCGGCCATCGGTCCGGCTTCGCGGATCTCGACCTCGTGGCCGAGCAGAGCCAGGTGCCACGCAGCGGACAACCCGGACGGACCCGCGCCCACCACCAGGATTTTCTTGCCACTGGGTTCCGCGTTGATTTCCGGCACCCAGCCATTTTCCAGCGCCAGGTCACCCAGGAAACGCTCGACCGCGTGAATGCTGACGGCGTCATCCACATGCTGGCGGTTACAGGAAGACTCGCAGGGGTGATAGCAGACCCGGCCATGGATCGATGGCAACGGGTTGTCGGCCACCAGTATCCGCCAGGCGGCTTCGAAATCGCCGGCCTGGGCCTTGTCCAGCCAGCCCTGGATATTCTCACCTGCCGGACAGGCATGGTTACAGGGCGGAATGGAATTTACATAGATAGGCTCCTGCAGGCGAACCGGGCCGGTGCCCGATTTCTGGCTCAGATCAGGAGGCAGCGTAATGTCAGAACGATCGGTGGACATAAGCGTATATTTTTCCGGAAAAGTAAATTTGAATGAGCGCTGTCAAAATTAGATGCGAATTTTCACAACAATTAGCGAACATTAGTAGGGTTTCATGACCAGAGCGTGATACGGGTCAAGAAACGACCGGGTTTTCTCTCAGCAGGGCGCCCAGGCGGGCAATACCCTCGCGGATGTCCTCTTCACCGTAATGCGCGAAGCTCAACCTGAGGCAGTTGTTCAGACCATGCCGGCAGGAAAAAACCTCTCCAGCTTGAAAGCCGGTGCGATAGTCCGCGGCGAGCTTGCGCAGGGCGCTGGCGTCCGCACCTTTTTCCAGTTCCAGCCAGAAAAAGTAGCCGCCATCAGGACGCTTCCAGGTTGCCAGACCGGCGAGATGTTCATGCAGGGCTGCATCCATCGTCTCTACTCGTCGCCGGTAAGTGGCACGAAGCTTTGCCAGCAGTTCCTGTTGCAGGCCCAGTTCGATGGCATGACGAACCACGTGCGATGTGAAATGATTAAAGCAGCCGCCGCTGTTGACCACACCGGTCCCCAGCAGGCGTTCCATCAGTTCGCTGGAAGTCTGGATCCAGCCCAGTCTGAGCCCTGGCGCCATGATTTTTGAAAATGAACCAAGCGACAGGATATTGCCTGACCCGGTCATGGTTCCAAGCGCCGGAGGCGGCTCTTTGAAATAGTGCAGCAACTGGTAAACCTCGTCCGCCACTACCAGGAAATCGTGCTCAAGGCTGAGCTCGGCCAGCAACTTCCGGCGCTCGTGGCTCAGCGTCTGCCCCCCGGGATTATGGAAACTGGGAATGGTGTAGATCATCACCGGGCGGTGTTTTTTCAGTTGCTCAATCAGCAGGTCGATTCGCAAGCCGTCATCATCCACCGGAATACCGACCATCTTCAATCCATGGTCCGCAAAGATCTGGTGCGCCAGGAAATAGGTGGGCTCTTCAATGAACACCGTGTCTCCCTGGCGGGCCAGTTGACCGCAGAGAAAATCCAGGGCCTGCGAGTTACCCGCTGATACGAATAACTCATCCGGGCCGACCGGGTGCGCATAGTTTAAGGTCAGGAATTCCGCCAGCGCAGCCCTGAAGCGCACATCGCCCTGGCGTTCGCCGTAATTCAGCTCGATGGGTTCTGCTGAAGCCAGGAAATCCGCGCTGGCCGCCCGCATGAGGTCGACCGGCAACAGGTCGGCTGAGGGCTGCCCGACACCGAAATTGATCATCCCGGGTGCAGGGGCGCCGTCGAAGGTTACGGTACGTTGTCTGCTTGCCATTTGGCCATGATACCCAAAACCTATGTAAAATCGGCACTTCAAACATGATAACCAGGTGATTTATGCCAATGGATCGAATCAGGGACTGGCTGCGGGAAAACCGGATAACCGAGGTTGAGTGCCTGGTCCCGGATATGACGGGCAATGCGCGCGGCAAATTCATTCCGGCCGACAAATTCATCAAGGAAGACAGCAGGCTGCCGGAGTCCATTCTCGTCCAGACCGTCACCGGTGATTACACCGATATCCATGATGAGCTGGTCGGGCCAACTGATCGCGACATGATGTTGCAACCCGACCCGGATACGATGCGCCTGGTGCCCTGGGCGGCAGACCCGACCGGCCAGATTATCCACGACTGCTACACCCGGGAAGGAGATCTGCACCCGCTGGCTTCACGCAACGTTCTGAAAAGGGTGCTCAAGCTTTATGAAGCAGAGGGCTGGAAACCGGTAGTGGCGCCGGAAGTGGAGTATTACCTGATCCAGAAAAACATCGATCCGGATGGTGAACTGGAACCACCCATCGGCCGCTCCGGTCGGCGCGAAGCGGGCCGCCAGTCCTACAGCATCGACGCGGTCAATGAATTCGAGCCCATCGTCGAGGAGATGTATGACTTCTGCGAGGCGCAGGAACTGGACGTGGACACGCTGATTCATGAATCCGGCCTGGCGCAGATGGAAATCAACTTCCTGCACGGCGATGCGCTTAACCTGGCGGACCAGGTATTCGTGTTCAAGCGCACCATGCGCGAAACAGCACTGCGGCATGGCATCTATGCAACCTTCATGGCCAAGCCGATGGAGCACGAGCCGGGCAGTGCCCTGCACATTCACCAGAGTATCGTCGATATCAAGAACGGCAATAATATTTTCTCGACGGAAGACGGTGGTGAGCACGAACGGTTCCAGCACTTCATTGGCGGTCTGCAGCATTACACGCCGGGCGCGATCGCTTTCTTCGCACCCAGTGTGAACTCATACCGCCGGTTCACCCCAGACATCGCGGCGCCGATTAATCTTCACTGGGGCTACGAGAACCGTACCACCGGCATCCGGATTCCTGACGGTGACCGTCATTCGCGGCGGGTCGAGAATCGTTTTCCGGGTGCTGACGCCAACCCTTACCTGGCTATAGCGGTTTCACTGGCCTGTGGTTACCTGGGCATGAAGCAGAAACTCGATGCAACCGAGCCCCACGAAGGAGACGCTTTCCTGGAACCCATCGCAGTGGCGCGGAGCCTGGAGCAGGCATTGGGCCTGCTGGAGGATGATACTGACCTCACCAATGCGCTGGGTGCGCATTTCGTCAAGGCTTACTGCGCGGTGAAACGGGAGGAGTTCGAGGCCTTCAACAAGGTCATCAGTTCCTGGGAGCGGGAATATTTGTTGCTCAACGTCTAGTAAATTGTTTATTGTTTAGGAATACAAACCGGGATTTGAGGAGTTGGAACCATGCAAGGATATTCTCGATGTGATGTGTTTAAGACACCGCTTCTTTTCTCGCTGACTTTAATCGTGATCCTGGTGGCCGGCTTGTCTGAAGCGCTGGCCTACGATAAGTATTCAGATTGCGATGACTGCCATGGTGATTTTCGTGACAGTCCCTATACATCGCTTGCAAACGGCGCCAATTGGGGCAACAGCCTGCATGACGTTCACCGCAATGAGATGCTGAACGGCGATTGCAATACCTGTCACGTATCAGGAGATTTCGATTCCGTATCCATAGACAGTTCCACCGGTGGCAACGGGCTGGCCCCCATAAGTTGCATGGGTTGCCACGGACGAGACGAAGATATGGGCAATGACAGTCTATCCGGAGGACGAGGCGCGGGCTTGCGTCAACATCACTACACGGCCGGTGTTGAGCGCTGTGTCAATTGTCACAGCGATTCAAATCCCGCATCTTATACTCCGGTAGGGGAAGATGTTCTCCCCAACTATTACGCCAATCCAGGCGCCAATCACCCCCAAATCCCCAAGGACCCATGCAACGCCGACGGCAGTGAGCGTTTTGCGGGTACTGAAGGCCTGGATAATGATGGTGACGGCAGTTATGACGCGGCGGATTCTGACTGTACCGTCATGAGCATCACTTACAGCGTCGGCGGCAATGTCAGCGGTCTTACCGGTTCTGGCCTGGCGCTGCAAAACAACGGGGCTGATACACTTTCAATTGCGGCTAACGGCTCCTTTAGCTTCGCCACCGAACTCGAAGATGCCAGCGCTTACAGCGTGACGGTATCGGCCCAGCCCACGGGTCAGACCTGCAGCGTCGCCAATGGCAGTGGCACCATCGCGGCTGCGGATGTCAGCAACGTCGCGGTGACCTGTGAAGATAATCCGTCTTCGGGTATTCAGATCAATACCGGCATGAACGATGCCTGGTTTTACCCGGAAACTGACGGGCAGGGGATGCTGATCAGCGTTTTTGACAATTCTGACGTCATGTTCGTTGCCTGGTTCACATTTGACGTCGAGCGTCCACCGGCAGATGTTACGGCCATGCTTGGTGACCCGGGCCACCGCTGGCTCACCGCCCAGGGCACGTTTAACGGAAATATCGCGACCCTGGAACTGTATCAGACGGTTGGGGGCGTTTTCGATTCATCGAATCCCGCACCGGATCCTGCAGAAAAGATCGGCACGATGACCATTGTATGGAGCAGCTGTAACTCGGCAATCGTCTCCTACGTGATCGACTCGCCGCCGCTTGTCGGCGAGTTTCCGATCCAGCGAGTGGTGCCCAATAACATAACGCTGTGTGAATCCATGCAGTAGTGCCCGGAAGCGTTTGATCGCCCGATCCGGAACCCCGCCGTACCGGGCGGGGTTTTTCACCGACAA
>JAOUCS010000158.1 GCA_029859645.1 Lysobacterales bacterium
AGGACACGGAGAGGGCCGCTTGTCCCGTCTGAAAGCGAACGCCATCGATCGTTACTTCGCAGGCAAGCTTCTTTCCATGCTGGGAAGCCCCGACATCCGGTTGCGGTTGTGGGATGGCGCCGAGTTACAGATGACAGATGACGCAGTTGCTCCGGTCCTGTGGTTCAGGGACCGCGGCGCCCTGTACCGCACCCTGAGGAATTCTGAGATTCAGTTCGGCGATCTGTACAGCGAGGGCCGTATCGACATTGAGGGTGACTTGCCGGACTTTCTCGCGCGGGTCTACCGCGGTACGAACAAAGGTGGTGGGCCGGGAAGATTGCAGAGCTGGGCCGACAGAATGTCCCGGCGAATCAGGCGCAATACCATGAACCGGGCCGCTGACAATATTCATCATCATTACGACATCGGTAATGATTTTTACCGCTTGTGGCTTGACCCGGGGTATATGCAATACACCTGCGCATACTATCCCGACCCATCAATGAGCCTGGACCAGGCCCAGGTAGCCAAGCTCCATCACGTCTGCCGAAAACTGCAACTCCAGCCCGGCGACACGGTCGTTGAGGCGGGTTGTGGCTGGGGTGGCCTGGCCAGGTTCATGGCTGAGCACTATGGGGTGACGGTCAGGGCCTTCAATATTTCGCGAGAGCAGGTTGCACACGCAAGAGAAGTGGCGCAGCAACAGGATTTGACCGGCCGCGTGGAGTACGTGCTCGATGACTACCGAAACATCTCGGGGAAATATGATGTATTTGTTTCGGTGGGAATGCTCGAACATGTCGGCGTGGAGCAATATCCGGAGCTGGGCAGGGTAATCCGCAATTGTCTTAAAAATCCGGGTCGCGGGCTTATCCACAGTATCGGGCGAAACCGGCCCAGGCCTTTGAATGCCTGGATCGAGAGGCGTATTTTTCCTGGCGCTTATCCGCCCTCGCTGCAGGAGGCAATGGCTATTTTCGAGCCCAACGGCCTGTCAGTGCTGGACGTGGAAAATCTTCGCTTGCACTACGCCCTGACCCTCAGGGACTGGCTGCAACGATACGAGGAGCATGAGAACCTGGTCAGCCAGATGCATGATGAGCGTTTCGCGCGAGCCTGGCGCTTGTACCTGGCGGGTTCCCGGGCGGCGTTCAGTGTCGGTGAATTGCAGCTGTTCCAGTGGGTCTTTACCCACGGCTGCAATAACGACATTCCATGGTCCAGGTGGCACCAGTATCCTGGCCATGACTCCAGCCGTGCTGCAGTCTGAATTGTCGTCTCCGATTCAATTCGAAGTCCTGGTGGTCGGTGGCGGCCCTGCAGGTTCTACGCTGGCGCGTGCGCTGACGCAGTGTGGAATGCGTGTTGGCGTGCTGGACAAGGAACAGTTTCCACGCCAGAAAGTCTGTGCCGGCTGGGTCACGCCAGCGGTGATGCACGAGCTGGAAATTGACCTGGACCACTACGGGCGGAATTTTGTGCTGCAGCCCATCCACTCGTTCAGGACCGGCCAGGTCGGGCAAAACCTGGTGCAGTCTGATTTTCCGGGCGAACCGATCAGCTATGGAATCCGCCGGTCGGAGTTTGACCATTTCCTGCTGCGCCGCTGCGGCGCCGAATTGTTGCTGGGCCGGGCCTTCAGGTCAATGCGTCGTGATGACACCGGCTGGCTGGTCAACGAAAGCTTCCATGCGAAACTGGTGGTTGGGGCAGGTGGCCATTTTTGCCCCGTTGCCCGCCGCCTGAATGACGGATGCAAAAGTGAAACAGCGGTAGCGGCCCAGGAAATTGAATTCAAATTGTCAGCGCAACAAAAGGCCGCCTGCCCGGTTGACGGGACAATCCCGGAACTGTTTTTCACGCCGGACCTGAAGGGTTATGGCTGGGTATTTCGCAAGGGTGACTACCTTAATGTGGGCCTGGGCCGTGAAGACAAGCGCAAGCTGGCGGGGCACGTACAGCGTTTCTGTAAACGTCTCCAGGCGGAGGGCAGAATACCGTGGGAACTGCCCGAAAAATTCAAGGGCCACGCATACCTGCTGTACCACCACGCCAAGCGATGCCTGGTAGATGACGGGATACTGTTGATTGGAGATTCAGCCGGGCTTGCTTACCCGCAAAGCGGCGAGGGAATCCGCCCGGCCGTGGAGTCTGCCCTGCTGGCCGCGCAGCTCATCGTGGATGGTAAAGGCGACTACCGGCGTGAACAGCTGTTGCCTTACGTGGATCGGCTGGAGGCGCGCTTTGGCCGGCGCGAGCCCGCCGCCGGGTTGACCGAAAAACTGCCTCTCGGCGTCAGGCAGGCAGTGGCCGGCAGATTGATGAAAAGCCGCTGGTTTTCCCGTCACATCCTGACAGCCCGCTGGTTCCTGCATGTGCAAGACCAGCCACTGCCGCCACGGGTGACAACCTCATAGCCCGTCCCGCAAAAAGACACTCTCGTCTCGGCTTTCTGCAAACCCCAGCTTGCGGTAGAACCTGATGGCGGGTTCGTTGTCATCGTACACTGCCAGTTTGCAGTAAGCCGCGCCCCACTGGCGGGCCACTTCGAATACCGCTTCCATCAATTGCCGGCCCAGACCGGCGCCCCTCGCTGCTTCAGCGACGTACAGGTCCTGCACGTACACGCCCGGATTGCCTTTCCAGCTCGAAAATTCGGGAAAAAACAACGCCAGCCCAACCGGGTTGTCGCCCTGCCGGGCGATTAACGACTGAAACAGTGGAAATTCGGAAAATCCATGGCGCAACAGGTCCGACGGTGTCCGCTGCACCCGGTCAGCCGCTCCAAGGCTTTCTTCGAGTTGCTTGAGCAGATCGTGAAGCGTATCGATATCTTCGGCCGTTGCCCGGCGAATGCTGAATTTTCTGGCCATGTGGTAGCATTTTCTGTTCAGATAGTCTGCAATTAAACCATCGTTTCCTGAATACCAGAAATGGAATGACAGCCTCAACTCATCCATCACGGCTTTTCTACCAAACCCGGCAACGGCGTCCCATGCTGGATCGGGCGGAAGGCATGTATCTCTGGGACACTGAAGGCAAGCGCTACCTGGATGGTTGCAGCGGTGCGATGGTTTCAAACATCGGGCACAGCAATCCACGGGTTCTGGAAGCGATGCGGCGGCAGATGGAGCGCTCGACTTTCGGCTACCGCCTGCACTTTGAAAACGAGCCTGCCGAGCAGTTGGCGGCGCAGATTGCCGACCTCGCACCAGCCGGACACGACCGGGTGTTCTTCGTTTCAGGCGGCTCCGAGGCGGTTGAAAGTTGCCTGAAGCTGGCCCGCCAGTTTGCCTTCGTAACAGGGCAGGGGTCGCGTTGGCGCGTCATTACCCGCACGCCTTCCTACCATGGCTCGACGCTGGGGGCCTTGTCCGTGACCGGCTACCAGCCACTGACGAAACCTTTCACGCCGATCACCTGCCGGATGCCCGCCATCCCGGCGCCCCGCTGTTATCTTGACCGCGATTCGCTGACCGAAGAAGAGCGTGGTGTCCGGTATGCCGACATGCTGCGGGACAAGATTATCGAGCTTGGCCCGGAATCCATCCTGGCCTTCATCATGGAACCCGTCGGCGGGGCTTCCACGGGTGCGCTGGTTGCTCCTGACAGCTATTACCCGCGAATTCGCGAGATTTGTGACGAGTTTGGAATCCTGCTGATTTATGACGAGGTGATGAGCGGGGCAGGCAGGACCGGCGCCTACCTGGCCGCGGAGCACTGGCGGATCAAACCCGACATTATTGCACTGGCGAAAGGACTGGCCGCCGGTTACGTACCGCTGGGCGCCATGCTGGCGGATGACCGGCTGATCGACCCGGTGCTGAACGCCGGTGGCTTTCAGCATGGCTATACCTATGCCGGCAACCCGCTGGCCTGCGCCGCTGGGCTCGCCGTCACCGATGAAATCCTGGAGCAAGGCCTGATGAATCAGGCGACCGTAATCGGCAGTCTTCTCAAGTCCGAACTGAAGAGCCTGATGGATGACTATGCGATCGTCGGCGATGTTCGCGGAAAGGGTTTGTTGCTGGCGTTCGAACTGGTGGGAGATCGTCAAACGATGCAACCACTACCGGCTGATTTCAATGCCTATGCCCGCCTGGTGGAACTGGCTTACGAAAGGGGCCTGATCATCTATTCACGCCGCACCCGTGACGGTATCGAGGGCGACCACTTCATGGTTTGTCCGCCGATGATTGCCACCACTGATCACGTCGGGGAAATCATGCGGACCTTGCGGGACAGCCTGGATACGCTGCAGGATGAGCTTGCACGGGCTGGGATTTCGCCATGAAAGCCGTCTATCACGTCGAGCAGAAAAAGCACTACCCCTTGCAGTTCCTCGTGAACGGGGTGTTCAGGCCCAATCCGGAAATGCCCGAGCGGCTGGATCGGCTGCTGCAGGGGGCGCTGGCTGCCGGATGCACACCAGAGGTTTCTGAAAACCATGGGATCGCGCCGATTCGCGAGATTCATTGCGGAGCATACCTGGAGTTTCTCGAACATGCCTGGGAGCGATGGCAAAGGATTGACGGAGCGGCGGCTGCCGTGACGCCCAATATTCACCCGCACCGGCGAAACACGGGATACCCGGCTTCGGTGGTGGCCCAGGCCGGCTACCACATGGCTGATGCCGCGGTGCCGATTGCCGATCACAGCTGGCTCAGCAGCTGTCGCAGCGCCTGGGCCGCAGTGCATGCCGCGAAACTGATCCTGGCTGGAGACCATAGTGCCTATGCCTTGTGCCGTCCTCCGGGTCATCACGCCTTTCATGACATGGGCGGTGGTTTCTGCTACCTGAATAATTCAGCCATCGGTGCACAGGTGCTGCGTGGCACATATGACCGGGTCGCCATCCTCGATATCGATCTTCATCACGGCAATGGCACCCAGTCGATATTCTATGCACGCGACGATGTGCTGACGGTTTCCCTGCATGCCGATCCGCTCAGGTTTTATCCTTTTTTCTGGGGCTACGCCAATGAAAGAGGCAAGGGCAGGGGCGAGGGGTTCAACCTCAATCTGCCACTGCCCCGGGGGTCCGGCGACAGGGAATTCATCGAGGCGCTCTCGATGGGTCTGGAACGCATCCGGGACTTTGCGCCCGGTGCGCTGGTGATCGCACTCGGCCTGGATGCTTTCGAGGGCGACCCCTTTGGTGGATTGTGCATTTCGACCCGCGGATTCGGGGAAATAGGCGCTGCAATAGCCCGTTCACTACCGCTTCCCACGCTGGTCGTGCAGGAGGGCGGCTACTTATGCGATGAACTCGGGGATAACCTCACTTGTTTCCTGCGGGGGTTCATGCAGGAGTGACGGCAGTCGTAGAATTTCAGGCAGCAGATAGTTCCGTTTCAGGATTCTCGAGCGGCACAATTCTGAAATTGGTGACGCCATAGATGATGGCAATGACCGGGTTCATCAGATTCAGAAACGCATAGGGCGCGTATGCCAGTGTCGGCACGCCCAGCGTGGCGGCCATGAATGCGCCACAGGTGTTCCATGGAATAAGCGCGGACGTCATGGTCCCTGCGTCTTCCAGCGTTCGGGACAGGTTTTGTGGCGCCAGTCCCCGGCGTGCGAATTCCATCTTGTACATGCGGCCCGGCAGGACAATCGCGATGTACTGGTCTGCCGCGATGATGTTCATACCGATCGCCGTCAGCACCGTTGTCGTGATCAGCGATCCTGTGCCGTGCACGCCTTTCAGCAAAGCATCCACGATGCGCTGCAGCAATCCCGTGTGCTCCATGACACCGCCGAAACACATCGCAGACATGATCAGCCATATCGTGTTGAGCATGCTGGACATTCCGCCCCGGGAGAGCAGGGCGTCAAGTGATTCGTCCCCAGTGCTGATCTGAAAACCATCGGCCATCGCCATGAACAGGGCCTTGATACTTCCCGACCAGGCAGAAAGATCGCCTTCAGGATTGCCGAAAGCCTGCACCAGGCCTGGCTGCCAGATCAACGCGACAAAGCATCCGGCCAGCGCCCCGATGGCGATCGTGGGGAAGGCGGAAACCTTGCGCATGGCAAGAATCAGCAGCAACACCAGCGGCAGAATGGTCGGCCAGGTGATGGTGTAGTTGTCTGCCAGAATGTTGCGCGCTGACTCGATGCTCTCCACCGGCGCCTGGGTTGTTTCGGTATTGAAGCCGATGATGGAAAAAAGCGTCAGCGCGATCAGGAACGAGGGCACCGTGGTCCACATCATGTGCCTGATGTGCACGAACAGATCGGCTCCCACCATGGCCGGGGCCAGGTTGGTGGTGTCGGACAGCGGCGACATTTTATCCCCGAAATAGGCGCCGGAAATGACCGCACCTGCGGTAATCGGCAGCGAGAGCCCCATGATCTGGGCGATGCCCATCAGGGCAATACCGACCGTACCGGCCGTCGTCCAGGAACTGCCGATGGAGACCGCGACCAGGGCACAGATAATCAACGCCGCCGGGTAGAACCATGACGGGTCCAGGATGCCAAGCCCGGCATAGATAACCGCCGGAGCGGTGCCGGCCAGCATCCAGCTGCCGATCAGCGACCCTACCGCCAGCAGGATCAGGCAGGCTTTCAAGGCCAGAGAAATACCTTCGACCATCGCGCGTTCCATATCGGCCCAGCTCTCGCCCAGGTACAGCCCGATCAGTGCAGCCGCGCCCGCCGCCAACATCAGTGCTATCTGATTGGGCCCGTAGGAAGAGTTGTCGCTGAACAGGCTGACCGAGGCGGCCAGCATCAGGATCAGGAAAAGCAGGGGTAGCAGCGCCAGCCAGAGTGGTATGGTTTTCTTATCGGTTTTATCGTTCATGGTGGCTGCTACCTTATCAAATCAGCAGTGCATTTATCGATTCGAATTCCGTCTCCGGTCGGCTCGTTCCAGTATTCAAGGTTGAGTATCAGGTCATACGGCATAAACCATGACCGGTTTCCCAGTCTTTCTGTCACTGGCTGGTAGCAACGAAATCGGCAACAGTTGATCCAGCCAGTGGTCAATGCGACCAGAGAAAACTAGAATCGCTGCATGTCCAGGCTTTCAAGTTACCTGTCAGACCCCCTGCTAAAGGGCATGTACAACCTGGTCCGGGAAACCGGACCGGTACGGCCGATTTCCCTGGATGTCACCAGTAAGAGTAATCTTCGGTGCGCC
>JAOUCS010000159.1 GCA_029859645.1 Lysobacterales bacterium
AAAAATCGAAACCGAACCTGGTTCGCCAGTGGGAACCCAGGACCCTGGTGTCTTCGGGCGGGATATGAACCCGTTCGAAGTCGATGGGGCGAAGTGATTTCAGCCAGGCTTCATCAAATACGCCAGAGATTCCGGAAATCCACGAAAAGGTATTCCGAAATGAACCTCCCTGGGGCGTAAGGTGACGATGATTTGGCGAAACCGTTAACCCTCGGGAAACGGAATTCCCTTGATCATCACCAGATTTTGAACGGGAACAGTTTTCATGTGAAAGGGAGTGCTGTCTGGGCTTTTTTCTTCAAACCCCAGTCAGGGATCTTGCACGCGTCAGGCTGATCAGCCTCGCCAATCCGCCTTCCAGGTCGTGCCAGGACGAAAGGATTTCCAGGTGCGCCACCGCGGCGGTTGGCATCAGCTTGTAATCCGGCGGTGGCGGTATGTCGTCGCTGACCAGGTTTTGCAACAGGATCTCCAGTCCCGGGTTGTGACCGGCGATCATCATTCGCTGCGCCGCTGGCGGGCATTCGTTCAATACATCGAGTAGCGCGCCTGAAGAAGCGTGGTAGATTCGGGAATCCCAGTGAATGCCCTCTTCCCCGATCCCCATTTGCTCGCAGACGGCAATGACCGTTTGTTTCGCCCTTTCCGCGGGTGAGCTGACCACGTAATCCGGAACCAGGCCCTGTTCATTCAGCCAACGGCCCACTCGCGGGGCGTCTTTGCGGCCTCTCTTGGCAAGGGGGCGCTCAAAATCGGTGCGCGCGCCGGTATCCCAAGCGGACTTGGCGTGGCGCAGTATCAGTAATTCCCGGGACATATCAGGAGATCATATACGGAATGCAACAAAAATCCATAGTGTATTCGGCATTGATGGTACCAATGTACCATGGTAATATAAATATTTCCAGACGGGAGGTATCACCATGGACAAAAAGCTGGTTGAAAGGACCCAAACCGGGGTTCGTATCGAGAAGTCACTGCTAAAAGTACTCAAAGGGCTGGCGGAATACTGCGAGCTGTCACTGGGCGACTTGCTGGAAGGAATCGTGTTGCACAGCTTTGAAGGTAAGGCGCCCTTTTCCCGGGAAACCTGCCAGGCCATCAATAACCTGAAGCAGGTGTATGGTTGCGAACTGACCGCGGCTGACAGCCATCAACTGACCGAGTTAAGTAAATGAAGACCGCATCGAAGCCTGCCCGGCGTATGGCGTCACCGGAGTTTCCGAGTTTGGAAGCCTTTGAGGCTGGTACCCTGGATCACGGGGCATTTGACCATGTGGCTCATGTTTTCATTGCCTGGAGGCTACTGGAAGAAAATTCTCTTGCCCAGGCAACAGGGAGATTCCTTGCAGCATTGAAACAACTCACACAGAAGCTGGGAATCGAGTCGAAATATCACGAAACCATCAGCTGTTTTTACCTGGCATTGATCGCCGAAAGACGTAGTGAAATGCCGGGTCTGAACTGGGAAACCTTTGCACAACAGAATCCTGACCTGCTTGTCCCGGCCCCCAAACTGCTGGAGAAATACTATTCACCCGACAGGTTATGGTCTGACCTGGCAAGGCGGCAATTCCTTTTGCCCGACAGAAATCCGCAGGCAGGCAACGACTTGCCCACTTAAGGGAAATCTCACATCGATCAAACGTCTTTTTAGCTGATTGAGTATATATTGTCAGCCTGTGAAGACCTGGACACACAATAACCGGAGTGCGTGGCTGTTTTTTGCCCTGGCTATTGTTTTGCATGTGGTTTTAATCATGGTTCCCCTCGCGCAGAAAAGGGTTGCCACAATTGCAGAACACCACAGCGTGAAGGTTCGGCTGGTATCTCCGGCAAAGCCAAAACCGGAAATGCAGCCTCCGGCAACGGCAGTAGAGTGGCCGGAAGCCGCAGTGCCGGCACTGGAAGAACTGCCCCGTTTACCTGGACCCGTCTCGCCACCCGTTAAGGACATCGTCCAAAAGCTACCGTCACCCAGCAGCAAACGCGTGCTATCCAGCCAGTTCGATTTCGAAGGCTCCATCCAGCCACCCGTGTTTGGACCACCAGAGCAGAAAGAAAGCGCGCGCGATTTCTACTTCCGCCAGAGGCCGTCGCTCGAAACGGTTCTGAACCAGCCGTCACTGCAATTACCGTTTGAGGATACCCGAACGTACCTGGTCGCCAGTTATGACGATGGCTTGATGGGCGGAATGGAGCGTTTCTGGGACAGTGTTTCGGTGCCTTTTGGATTCACCACCAGGAACAATACCCGCGTGCAATGCGTTTGGGTGCTGTTCATCGCCGGTTGTGGCTGGGGGCACAAGACACTGTTTTATCAGCCCGCTCGCTATCGAGAGCACCCAAACGCCCTGACGAGTGGAAACAGCCAGGCCGAGCTGATCAATTGAATACGTTTTTCAATAAAGGCAAGGTTCTGCCGCAATCGCAAGCCCCCCCCATTTCCGCGAAATCACCGGTATCGTACCGAAGCAACGGAGTCTGAAAATTCTGCAGCGGAGTCACCACCACCCGCCCGGTCTGACCTGCGGTACATGGTTTATCGTCTTCGTTCAGAATTTCCACGAACACAAATTCAGAGTTGATATGCAGGCCCTGCTGAACCGGGCACTGATGCGCTATGACACCAATCTCCTCCAGGAAATACTCCTGAATGACCGGAACACCCCAGGTCTTTTCTGCCAATTTGCTCAATTCAGGGTCCAGCGATTGAGCGCGGCATCGGATCTCTCGGAGACTATCTGGTTTTGATCCCTGTAAAACGGCTTGTTCCAGCAGACCTTCCAGGATATGTGGCTCCGTTTGAAGAGAACCCGGCTTGATGCGCATTAACTCCTGGAGCTGATCTGCGGACGGTAAGGCTGCTGAAATAACATGCATTGGGCCTGACCACGGTAATATTGAACCGCGTTCAATGCGGCCGGATTTCTGCTTATCCCCGCCCTGGAAAATGCGGACACAGGGCATTGAGACATCTGATTCATCCCAATCCAGACTGCGCAAAGCCAGCGCATCGTTCCACGCATCAATCAAGCCAGTGACCATCATTTTGATCGGCGGTACGCCTGGTTTAGAAATCCTGGCCATTCGGGACCTTCCGTGGTTTGCCAGTTTTTTCCTGATAATGATTTGCTGACTGTTTTGCTGCAATGCTCCGCTGCTCATGACGGGGATCAGCGCCAGGTGCTCTGCGTATAGTTCGCCAACCGGCAGCGCCTCCAGAAATTTCAGATCCTCAGCCCAATAGGGTGAGTTCCGACCCGTGAAGCGCAACAGATTTTCAAGCTGACGTAACTGGAAGTGCAAAAAACGGTCAGGCTGCATCCACTGGGTGAACAGAAGCTGGGCATGCAGGGCGTACGCGCTGTTCTTGTCCTGCCCGGGAATCTCTGGCCAGAACTGAAGAAGGGAGGTAGTGGACATTTCGTTCTGCTCAGCCGTCAATTTTTGCTTCGGGAATATCGGATTTGAATTCTTCGAACTTGCCGTTGGCAGCACGGGGAATATCGTCGACCTCGATAATATTGACCCTGAATGGGTAGTGAAATTTCTTTTGTACGATAGCTTGAACTTCACTCTTCTCGGTTTGGGTAAAAGGTCGTGTGGCAACGATTTTGAGATCAATATCTTCAAGCGTTTTTTGATACGCCTGGAACTGGCGAAGATGGCCGAATGATTTAAGATCTGCCTGGATTTCGGGAAAGAAACGTTCGCCGTTCTTCAATACACACAAATTGCGGTGGCGCCCCAGGATTCGGCTCAGTACGGGAAGAGTGCGACCGCAAGAGCAGCTTTCCCCAACCTCCGCGTAATCGCCTATTTCGTAGCGGATCAATGGCGATGCAAAGTTCTGCAAGGGCGTAAGCACTACTCTGCCGGATGTTCCGGGTTTACATTGATTTCCATTATCGTCAAGGACTTCAACCCTGACATTTTCCGGCTGGACATGCAGGGTTTCATTTTCCGGACACTGGTGGGCGATGATTCCGATCTCGGTAGCGGAATAACTGTCGATGACCGGTACATTCCATACTTCTCGCAGGGTTTGACGGATATTGGGAGTAACCATCTCAGCAAATGACCGCACGGTTGTTAAATGAGACGGCTGGATCCCGGTTTCCCGGCTGCGTTCAGCCAACAACATCAGGGTATAGGGATGGGATAGCACAGAGGACGGGGCTTCATTGATGAACTGGTCAAACAATTCACTAATGGGCAGGTTGATATCCAGGCGCTTGCTTGGACCCGACCAGGGTAGTACCGACCAAACGCGATTCTTCGGCTCGGCGCCCGGCTTGTAGGCGGTGCGTATCTCAACACTTTTTTGGGTTACGTCAAACCGGTTCCAATATTGCGTGCGCAGGGTATGCGCATGGCTCATGACAGCCCGCAGGCTGGTTGTCGCGACTTCGATGGGTTTGCCGGTTGAGCCTGAGGTACGTTGCAGGTAAACGGGACCATGTTCAGGCGGCGTCCGGGTGGCGCGCAATTCCAGGCCTGCGGATTGAATTTCCGACCGGGTCAGGAGAGGCAGGCTGGAAAAAAACGCCTCGTCCATTTCTCCGTCAGGTATGCACTTGATTCCGTCCAGGCTCTCCCGGTAAAAAGGCACGGTCTCATGCGCAAACCGCAATACACGCTCTATCTGGCGCATTTGCAGGCGGTTTTGCTGCTCAGGGGGCATCCTCTCTATGAATTGCATTTGTGAAAAAATGGCCATACTCAGCGAAGTCCGGACCGTGGGAAGAACCGGCCAATTTTGATTGAGTGGACCGACTGGGTATGACTGCCTGGCTGCCTTGGTGCGCGCTGGGGCAGACTTTCTCCTGGATTTCAAGACTATGTTCTGTCTGCGTTTTGCCATCTTTTAAAAAGTTATTCAATCAACAGTTTTTGCACAAACGCGCCGAAAATCAACACCGGGCAAACCCACTTGACGTAGGACGGCCAGATTTTCCAGAACAGGCTATGCTCCATGTCAGGCTGGCCCTTCCGCAGTTCTGCCAGGACCTGGTTCCGGTTCCAGATCCAGCCCAGAAAAATACAGAACATCATGCCCAGCAGGGGTTGGCTGTACTTGGTGGTCAGCGCCAGGATGAAGTCAAACAAAACATCCATCCTGGCTATGATCACCAGCGACAGTACGCTGATCAGTCCCCCGATCAGCCAGGTAGCCCGGCGGCGTGACCAGGCTCTGGTTTCCGTGGCCAGAGAAACAGCGGGTTCCAGCATGGCAATCGAAGAAGTGATCGCCGCGATGGTCATCAGGGCAAAAAAGGCCATCGCTACAACCGGCCCTACTGCCCCCATGGAATCGAACAAGACGGGTAAAATTCTGAAAAACATGTCCGGTCCCGACAGCAGGACGCCGTTTGCATCAAAAATCTCCGCACCAAAAGTTTGCGCGACATAAACCGCCGGAATGATCAGCAGGCCGGCCAGGAAGGCGATTCCGACATCCACCAGGGTTACGATAGCACCCATTTGTGGCAGGTTCGCGTCGTCACTGAGGTAGGAACCATAGATCAGCATACCGCCCACTCCGAGCGACATGGAAAAGAAGGCCTGTCCCATCGCGTTGAGCACCAGCGCGGGGGACAACTGCGAAAAATCCGGAAACAGGTATACACGCAAACCCTCAGTCGAACCTTGCTGAAACACGACGTAAATGATCAGCAGGACAAGAATTGCGATCAAGGCAGGCATCAGGCGCAGTGACCATCTTTCGATACCCTTACTGATGCCCTGGGTGACGATGATGGTCGTTGCGAGCATGAAAATCAGCATGAAGGCCATGTCCCGCGGCTTGCTCGAGCCGGTCAGCCACTTCTCCGCCGTCAACAGGCCGACCAGGTCGGTCAACGCCCCCAGCAGGTAGGCCAGCATCCAGCCGGCTATGATGGAGTAAAACCCAAGGATCAGGCTGACGGTGACGACACCGCCATATCCGGTCAGGTTGGCAAACCACCGGCTGTAGGTTCCGCGGGACAGTTTTTGAAGGGCGGTTACCGCATTAGACCGGGCATACCGCCCGATCACGAGTTCCGCCATCAACGCCGGGTAAGCCAGGCAAAATGCCAGCACCAGGTACACCAGTACGAAGGCGGCGCCGCCATTTGCAGCTGTAATGGTTGGAAATCCCCAGACGTTGCCGAGACCGACAGCGGATCCGGCAGCCGCAAAGACAAAACCGGTTTTTGTTGCGAACTGCTCCCTGGACGCCATCGGGGCACTATACAGAAACCCGGAGTGGCAATGCCAGAATTCTGGACGATCAGCCTTGCCAAAGGCCAACGGTGTTCTATACTCAGTGAAACCACGCTCTGGTCACGCCGCTCATTCCAGCAAAAATCAAGCAAGGATCAAACATGATTTCCTCCCCCTTTTTGCAAAATCTGATAGTTGCCTTTGCCACCATGGCGTTGCTGGCGGCCTGCTCTGAATCAACAGCCCCACCGGTCGAGTTGGCCGCCAGCGAGTTGGTTGCAGTCAGCCCGGGCGAAGCGCCGATCGGTCAATTGGATCGGTCCGTGGTACCCGCACACTACCGGATGGAATTACGCGTTGATCCTGGCCAGGACGATTTTTCGGGGGTTACGGAAATTGACGTGACGCTGAGCGAACCACGCGACCAGTTATGGTTGCATGGCAAAGGGCTGCAGGTTAGCGATGCATGGTTGATGGATGCCTCAGGAAATCGCATTGAAGCGAGCTATGAGCAAAAACTGGAGTCTGGGGTCGCTCTCGTTTCCCTGGCCAGTGTTGTTGGAGCCGGTGATGCCACGCTTCATTTCGAGTACACAGCGCCGTTCAACCTCACCACCGAGGCGCTGTTCAAAGCGGTACGTGACGGAAAAAGCTATGCAGTGACTCAGTTTCAGCCGATCTCTGCGCGCCAGGTGTTTCCGGGTTTTGATGAGCCGGGCTTCAAGGTGCCTTTTGACATCAGCCTGGTAACGCGGGCCGGTGACATAGCTGTTACCAATACGCCCGAAGCTTCAGTGGAGACCCTGGAGAATGGTTTTGTGCGCCACCGGTTTGAGACTTCCCGGCCATTACCCACTTACCTGGTTGCAATTGCCGTTGGGCCCTATGACGTGGCTGAGTATGGAAT
>JAOUCS010000160.1 GCA_029859645.1 Lysobacterales bacterium
CACATCGAATACCTCGATGGATTCGCGTGCTCCATGGGCTACGGCATACAGCGTCGAATGCCCTTTCTCGCCAGGCCGGATATTCAGGCCGTGCATGATCAGTTGGTCCGTATCAGGACTACCTGGGCAGGCGCCGAACCGTTCCATGTCCTGCGACGCGCCGGGCTCATCAGATGTACGCAGTGAACCGAAGGTTTTCTGCTCCGAGTCAATCAGGTAGAACCCGCCTTCTGCAAAACCGCTCGCGATGATCCATTTTGTACCTGGAACCAGGACCAGGTCTTCCGCACTCTTCAGGCCGCACATAAAAGAATAATCACCTGCCGGTTCACAGTCCGAAACCATTGAATCTTCCGCTGCTTCTTCCTCGAGACGGCGCACCAGCCAGTCGTCGAAAAAGGTTGCATAGGCGTCACAGGCTGCCGGATCGATAAACGGATTGGTGCCCGGGTCACTTGCCATCGCCTCCAGCTTATCCGGCATCTGGAACAGGAACGGATGGGGAGCCAGCAGCACATCGCAATCCAGCTCCCTGACCAACTGTGCGCTGGCCGTGATCTGTTCGGCCACGGTCGGTGTCCGGGATGGGTCTGTCACCCGAAAACCTTCCGCGGATACCGCGCTCAAGCTGTCGGCATAGACGACGTCCAGGCAGCGCCCGTCTTCGCAGGATTGCCAGGTCCAGGTGGTGCCGCCCGGCGTGTGGCCGGGCGTGTAATGAGCCGTCAGGGTCACTTCCCCGAGTTTCACGGTGCCGCCATCGGCCACCTCGCTGACGTTGCTGACCGCCGGAAACCGGTTGTGCTCGCTGCCAAAACCGTATTGCGGGTCTTCCGGGCTCAGTTCGCCCGAACTCAGAACACCGACACTGTCGGCACTGGCCAGAACCTGCGCCTGGCTCAGCTTTTGCAGTGCATTCAGCCCGCCTGCATGGTCGTAATGAGCATGCGAGTTCAGCAGATACTTGATCTGCCGTGGGTCAAAGCCCAGCTTGCGGATGTTCCGCTCGATCTGGCCGGCTGACTGCGACAGGGCGCCATCCAGCAGGATCAGGCCCTCTTCGGTGGAAACCAGGACGGATGCCAGGCCGGCGGTGCCCACGTACCAGGTATTTCCATAGACGTGATAGGGCTCCTGGGTCTGGTTCCAGGCCTCGCAGTAACGGCAATCCTTCGGTGGATCTTCAGACAGCTGCGCGTGTAAAAAGGGTGTGCATAAGAATAAAAGGATTCCGGTCAGTGTTTTTTTCATCCCGCTAGTTTAATGCGACGCGCTGGAGATTGCCGCCGATATCACAATGGGCGACCAATACCTGTACACCCTGTATAAGGAGCAGGCTCAGTGCACGACCGGTTCGGGACGTTTACCGTGAAAGTAACCGTACAGCCTTGGTTTCGCCGGATCGGGACCGCGACCCGTGAACGGGTCGTCTTTACGGCGGTGCGCACGAGCGCCCGGATATAGGTAATCATCGATGGGCATCAGGTAGTGCTCGTTCAGCAAATGTCCCAGTCCCGATTCCTGTTCAAAGACCGGCCCGTCAATTTCGATCAGAGGCTGACCGCTGTCACGCAGCGGGGACAGAATGCCTAGCCGCGCCACGATGTCGAACTCGTTGGCGAAGTGTTCCATGTATGGAATCTGCCTGCCCGCGATCACGTAACGCATGTGGTCGGCACAGTTCGCGAAGGTGTAGATTTCCAGCTTGCCCAGGCGCTCTAGCGCCACTTCGGGCCCGTGTTTTGTGAATTCTGACAGGGCGTGGGCCAGGCTGTTGCGCAGGATCTTCTGGGTCTCGGTTTCGATTTCGCCCATCATGCTCTGCGTAAAGGGGTGCCATTTATATTTTCCCGCGCCTTCCCGGTAGAACTGCAGCGCGTTGGCAATCATATGCAATACATTTGCCGTGATGATCGTGCCCTGCGAGTGTGCGATGACCACGACCCGCTCGGTCTGGCCGGCATTCAGCGCCTCCAGGATGGCTGCGGTGGCGCGCCAGGCCGGTTCTGTGACGGTCCCTTCCTCGCGGTCCTGAAAGCCCTTGCCGATAATGCATTCGTGAAGATCGAGCATCACGGACCTGGTGGCGTTCTGCACCACGGTCACGGGACGGTGGAACAGGTGTGCAAGGTAACGGGAGTTGAAGCGCGCGACATCGGTATTGGTCGCTATGCCGTTGATGAAAAACCAGTGTTCGTCCGGAAAGCTGGAAACACCTCCATACTCATCCGCCTGCCGGAAAAAGCCGGTTGGCCGCCAGAAGCGACGTGTCACCACCGGCGGCAACAAGGTCCGGGCCAGGTCCGGGGTGGTCTCAGGCAGCGCGGGCACTGCAATGTCACTCAGATAACGGACCGTGGTGATCAGGCGCCACGGATCGATGATGTTGTATTCCGAGTAGCGACGGAAGGGCGGAATCCAGCTTGACGGTGGGCCGCCGATAGAGAACGGCAGCATGCTCCACTCGATCTGAACCGCCTCGTACGCCACTTTCAACAGGTCGCAAAGCTCATTCGCCGGCGGCCAGGGTGAAGGCTTGACCATCTGAACGACCCGGGATTGATTCTCTTGCCTGCCTTGTGCTGCATTCATGCCTGTCTCCTCAGCTATGCGCTGCATCAGAAACCGTGACTTTCAATCTGATGCGATTCTCCGTTACACACAATGACCAGCGTCAAGTCCGAGCCGGCTGGCGCTTACTGAGCCTGAGTCAGCCCTTCTAATAAGTTTCTTTTATTTGTACAAATATTTACATAAACATATTTATCATATATTTATGACTTGATATTTCTATACAATATATGTACAGTTACGATCATGAGTTCGGTGCAGCAGTACAAATTCCAGACTCGGAAACCAAATTTTTGCAACCAGACATTCAGGAGAAGACCATGAGTAAAACCTTTTTGAAAGTACAGGCTATCGTTGCCAGTTTGATTCTTGGAGCCGTCACCCTTCCGGCTCTCGCAGGTCCGCCTAAGTGGGCGCAGCAGCTCGATACCACCATTGTCGGAACTGCCGTTGCATTGTCCGGCGGCATCGCCGCCTATGATGACAACGACGAAGATTTCGACATTCTCGTTGCAGCCGTTGTTGCTACTGGCTATGCGGTCGACCCGCTGAACGGCTCAGACGACTACACCGTCTTTGCCCCGGAGGATGCGGCATTCCTGGCGGTCGTCGATAGCCTCGTAGAGGCCGAAGCTTGCGCCGAGCTTGAGGACAGCAACATGAACGGCAGTGTTGAAGACGAGGCCGTGACCTGCCTGGTCGCAGTGTTCGGCGGCGGAGGCATCCGCGCAATCCTCGATTATCACGTAACGGAAGGTGTGAGGAACTCCCCTAGCGTGTTAAGGGCCAAGAAGATCACCATGCTGGATGGCAACACCATCACGGCGCGAGGCGGTTTTGTTGACGCTTTCGGTTCGGACGCAGAGTTCGTGGACACCGACTTCCGCGTGGCTGATGGCATGATTCACATTATCGGTTCAGTACTGATTCCACCGCTGTAAGCTTTGCCAAACCGGTAGAAGCCACACGAAGGCCGCCAGAACGATTGGCGGCCTTCGCATTTGGGGCTTCAATTTTTGATGCGTCCGGGTGACCGGATGGACCCGACTCTGTGCGCCGTCAGAGCTGGCAGTCATTCTTGGGTATACTCTTCGAGTGATGCGGACCTTGCCTGGCCATCAGAACATCTACTCATGAACACAGAGACCATTGTGAAACACCAGATGGTCCGTTCGCTGACGCTGGTGCCCGCGGCCGCCATCATCCTGGCAAACATCATCGGCACCGGCGTTTTCGTCAAGGCGCGAGTGATGACCTGCAACGTCGGCAGTCCTGAAATGGTGTTGCTGGTGTGGTTCCTGGCAGGCGTGCTGACCCTCTGCGGCGCCCTGGTCTACGCCGAACTCGGCGCCATGATGCCGCGCTCCGGTGGCGAGTTTCATTTCATCGGCTCCGCCTTCGGGCGGCGGGCAGCTTTTCTTTACGGCTGGACCAAGACGATTGCGTTGGGCGCCTCGGCGGCTGCGCTGGCGATCGTGCTGGTGATGTTTCTGAACGATTTACTGGGCGGCGGCCTGCCGCCGCTTGCGGTCCAGGTTTTGCCGCTGGTGATCATCGCCGTCTCGACGGGGATGAACCTGCAGAGCGCCAAGTCCAATGGCCGGACCGCCACCATCCTGACGGCGGTAAAGATTGCGCTGGTGCTTGGCGTGGGCCTGGGCGCTTATATCCTGGCCGATGGCAACTGGGGCAACTTCTCACAGGGCTCGGCGTCGGGAACTTGCGAAGGGGTTCCCGAAAGCACCAGGCTCGGCATCAGTGGATTCGGCGCGGCCATGCTGGGCGCGCTGTGGGGTTACAACGGCTGGTCGGTGATTGCCGCAATGGGCGCCGAAGTGAAGGATCCCGGGCGCACCATACCGCGGGCGCTGATCGGCGGAACCTTGACGGTCATTGCGCTGTACCTGTTCGTTAATGCGGCCTACTTCTATGTCCTCACGCCTGACGAGGTGGCCAGCGTCCCCGAATCCTCATCGGTCGCCGGGGAAGCGGCCTCGCGTTTCTTTGGCCCGGCAGCGGCCGCCATCATGTCGGCCGGCCTGATGATTTCCGCGTATGGGACCTTGCACACCACGCTGCTGACCGGCCCCCGCATTCCCTATGCCCTCGCCCGGGCCGGCATGCTACCTGCGCCACTCGCTCGCATTTCCAGACATGGTGTTCCCGCCGTTGCCATCCTGACCATCGGCGCCTGGTCGATCGTGCTGAGCCTTTCGGGCACCTTCGACATCCTGACCGACATGTATATCTTTATCCTGTGGATTTTCTTTGGGCTGAGCGCCGGCGCCGTGCTGGTGCTGCGCCGCACCCGGCCGGACGCCGAGCGGCCTTACAAGGTGTGGGGCTACCCTGTCGTGCCCATCCTGTTCCTGCTGGTCACGGTCTTCCTGCTGGTGAATACCTTGCTGGCAACACCCTCGCGGGCGCTGGCCGGAATCATCCTGATTGTCATCGGCCTGCCGGTGTATGAGTATTTCCGCCGCAGGGCGGGAGAAGTGCCGCCGCCGTTCTGGCAATAACCGGGCTTACTCGACGGCCCCGCTCAAAAACCGGGCATTGCGAATCCTGAAAGCAACCGGTTCGAACTGATCAATAAAAAGAAACCCTAGGGTTATGTACAGGTTTTCCAGGTCGGCGGTTTCAAACCGGGCCAGATCGATGTCGTGGGTCTGCCACTGGTCGCCCAACACCAGCTCGATGTTGGTCTGGCTGCCGTCATCCGGGTCGTCCTTGTCCTTCATGTGAACCAGCAACCGCTCGCCACCGGCCTCACCCTTCAGTTCCAGCCGCAGGGTGTTGAAGCGGGAATAGTCGCGGTGCGCTCTTTCGAACCCGATGTCATTGACGCTAAAATAGATGGCCGCCCATTGAGTGTCGCCCTGGCCGGGAACCGCACCGGGGTAATAAAGCCTCAATGTGTCCTCGATGCGCTCGTATGAATCCAGCGTGAACTCCCTGCCATATTGATAGGAACTGGCGGCCCCAAAATAAAAACTGCCGAACGCAATGGCTCCGTCTACAACCATGTCCGGATGACCCTCTCCCGCGACGGTTCCGGAAAGTAACGGATGTCGAGTCCCGCTTTTCTCAAAAGACTTGTGGCCGGATTCCACCATCTGGACAAAAACATCCCCCATCGCGATCGCCTTTTCGTATTCCTGGAGAATAAAGGTTGTATCCATCTGTATGCTGAACAGCAAATTGGTGGTCGGCCGCTGAATGATTTCCCGGAACCAGGGTTGAAGTTCTTCAAAACGTTGCGGTGATAAGGCAGTGGGGTCAAAAATGGCCCAGCTCTCGGTGACCTCTGAATTGGCCTGCTGCTCCAGCAAGCTCTGGCCCAGCGGCCTGATGGCATTATTGTACTCGGCCTCGAGGTGCTGAATGTTGCCGATGACGTTGTAATAATCCGACAAAAGCTGCTCGATATCACGGCCCTGCAGGCGATCGAGCACCCCGGAGTTTTTCAGGGCGTCGTAACCACTGGTATCGGGAATCAGGCGCAGAGGGCGCCTCGAGCCATCAACACTGCGAACGAAAAAGAACAGTTCCTCGGCCTCATAATTACCGGTCTTGCTGAGCACCTGACCCAGCCTTACCACATTCAATAAGTTTTCGGAGCGCCTTTCTCGCAGATCCCGGAGTTCAGTGACGTCAGAGCCCACATTCCTGGCGATGCTGGCCAGGTAGGAATCCAGCGTTTCCTCTTCCTGCCGGTTTTCGTTCCAATTATCGATCTGCAGTGCAATCAGGATGCCGATCACGATCAGCAGGACTTCGCCGAAGACGTAGCGGAAATAGCGACCTGTGCGGCCGCTGGCCAGGGCTTCGTTCCTGGATTCGTTGAAGATTCTGAACATCCGCCCTGCTTCCGATTGAAGGCCGGTCAGGTTAGCACAAGTACCGCGCCGACTCATTCAAGGCTACAATGGCGCCGAGACTTGGGAAAACCAAACAATAAATTGGGACTGTTCACAGAACTCAAACGCAGGAATGTCTTCCGCGTAGGCGTTGCCTACATCGTCGGCGCGTGGCTGTTGGCGCAGTGCGCCGACCTGGTGCTGGACGTAATCGGCGCGCCGGACATCGTGCTGCGCTCGCTGGTAGCGCTTCTGGGCCTCGGCCTGGTGCCCGCCGTGATCTTCGCCTGGGTGTTCGAAATGACGCCCGAGGGCGTCAAGCGCGAGTCCGAGATCGATCGCAGTCAGTCGATTACCGGGGAAACCGGAAAAAAGCTGAACATGGCGACCATCCTGCTGGTGATTGCCGCCGTTTCCTTCGTGGTGTTCGAACGTTACCTGCCCAAAGGCGATTCTGCTGAAACCGCCACCCCGGCGATTCCAGCAAGTCCGGCGACAGAAGTGCAGGAACCGGCGGCCGACCGCACTCCGGTTGACGCTACACCGGTC
>JAOUCS010000051.1 GCA_029859645.1 Lysobacterales bacterium
CCTCGTCCTCTTCGGGCATGAATCCCTTGTCGATCTGCCCGAATATGAAGCCGCTGGCCAGAACGGTAAGCAGCGCCGCACCCACGACTGTCCAGCGGTGCGCCAGGCTGAACGCGACCAGGCGCCGGTAAGACCGGTCCATTGCCTGGAACCCCGATTCGATCACCCGGTAGATGCGCCCGTGCTGGCGGGAAAAGCCAAGGTGTCTTGAGCACAGCGCCGGGGTCAGTGTCAGGGAAACGAACAGCGAGACCAGCACGCCAACCGTCACGACCACGGCAAAAGACTGGAAAAAGCTGCCGATGATCCCTTCCATGAAAATCACCGGGGCAAAAATGGCGACCAGCGTCAGGGTTGCAGCAAGCACGGCGAAAACCACCTGCCGGCTACCCTTGCTCGCAGCATCAATCGGATCGGTGTTGCCCTGTTCCCGCTGACGATAGATATTCTCCAGCACGACGATCGCGTCATCTACCACGATGCCAATCAACAGTAACAGTCCGAGCAGGGTCATCGTGTTGAATGTAAAACCGGAAAAATACATCACGGCCACGGCGCCCAGAAGTGAAACGGGTATCGCCGCGGCGATGATCAGGGTGGACGACAGGCTCTTCAGAAACAGCAGGACGACCAATGCGGTCAGCAGGGTTCCCAGCACGATGTGCTCCTGCAGGGCGGTCACGATGTCCTCAATCAGCTCTGCATCGCTGAACGCTACCTGCAACTGCATGCCGGGAGGCAGTTCTGGCAGGATTTCTTCCTGAATGCGGCGATTGACCTCATCCACGATCGCCACCGTATTGGATTTTTGAACCTTGACAATGCCAAGGCCAACAGTTGGACGTCCGTTGAAACTGGCGAACTGGCGGTGATCTTCAAGACCGTCCACAACTTCGGCAATATCTGACAACCGCAGGGGCGCTCCTTCCGGATAGGCGACAATCAGGTTTTCCAATTCCGCCGGCGAGTGGTACTCGATATCCAGCTGGACCAGCTCTTCCCGCTGCCCCCCTACCAGGAACCCTCCCTGGAGGCGAACGTGTTCGGTGGAAAAGGCACCCACGACATCGTTCACCGCAATACCGAACGCTGCCATCCGATCCGGATCCAGGTTGACGCGAATCGTGCGCCTACGCTCTCCACCTAATCTAACTTCTCCAACACCATCAATAGTTTCCAGGCGTTTTTTAATTATATTTCTTGCATACTGGTTCAGCTGCTGCAAGGTTCGGTCACCGGTCAGCGCAAGCCACAGGACAGGCAGTGAGCCGAATTCAACCTTTGCAACCACCGGCGGGTCCGTTTGCCGGGGCAACTCCGGCAACACCTGGTTAACCTTTGCCTGGACCTCGTTGAATGCGACGTCCACTTCCTTTTCCAGGCCGAAACGCACGACGATGACCGATACACCGGGCGCCGAGGTAGACTGGATATGCTCAATACCCGGCACGCTGTTGACCTTGGTCTCAATGATATTGGTGACGCTGGAGTCAATGATTTCCGGGCTGGCGCCGGGAAGAATCGTGCGGATTGAAATCATCGGGAAGTCGATCTCCGGAAAGCGGTCCACACCGATTCGGTCGAAACTGATGATACCGAAAAGCAGCAACACCCCGGAAAGCATGTAAGCAAAGATATGCCTGTTGATGGCAAATTCAGGCAGACTTTTACCCACCGCAGTCATGACGCCCCCATCGGGTCCGCCCGTTGGCGCCTCACTCACGAGTCGCTACCTGCGCGGCAACCCGGGCGCCGTCCGTGAGGTAGGCCGCACCCTCTACCACCACCCACATGCCGGGCTCCAGCCCCTGCCGTATCTCGACCATGCCATCCCTGCTGACACCCGTCTCCACCAGTCGTTGCCAGGCCTGTTCCGACTGCGGTGAATCAACACTATAGACGACATGACCCGCCGGCCGCTCAATCACGGAGGTTGCCGGCACGACGATGGCATCCGGGCGGATATCCACTACCAGGCGGGCCTCTACCGTGGCCTGGGGCCGCCAGCGTCCGGGGTTGGAGAGTTCTGTCATGACGACCAGGGAGCGATTCATTGCCCCCACCTGCGGCCGGATGTAGCCGGCTTTTGACTCGATGATCATGCCCGGGGCAATCGGGCTTTCAAGGTACAGGCTCTGCCCCGCACTCAGCAGGTGCCCCACTGTTTCCGGAAAAGGAAGCTCAACCCGCAGATCGACCGTATCGGTGAGCGTGATCAGGGCGCCACCGGTCTGCACATAATCCCCAACCGACACGTGGCGCTCTTCGACGACACCATCCACCGGTGAGACCAGTTCCGTCTTGGCGAGGCGGTCTCGCGCGATAGCCAGTCTCGCCTGTGCCGCATCCAGTGAAGCCCGGTCAACAGCCAGCTGAGCCTCGGCATCATCCAGACGCTCTTCGGGCATCATGTCCCTGGTTTTGAGATCACGATAGCGTTCTACCCTGCGCTCCTCGTTGGCGATACTGGCCCTGAGCCGCTGGATCTCGGCTTCCGCTTCCTGCCTGGCCAACTCGAAGGCTGTTTTATCCAGCAGGATCAACACCTGGCCCCTCGTCACCTGGCGTCCTTCATCCACCCGGACTTCCGTCACCCGGGCATTGATCTCCGCCGCCAGGGTGGGCGTGTTACGGCTGACAATCCGGCCGACCGAAAACAACTCGGATCTGACTTCAGTGACTGCAGCGGCCTGCACCGTCACCGCCACCGGAGGTTTCAGGATCCGGCCGGCTGTTCCTTCAGGCCCGCCCTCCTGCCCCGGCCCACCGCAGCCCGCCAGCACAGCAGCAAACATCAAAACCGCGGCTTTCATGCGCGCACCTCCATTGGCGAGTTCATCATACCCCGGAGCAGTACCTCCACCATCTCCCGGCTGAACCGCGGAGAGTGGCAGGCAAATTCGACATCGGGAAACTGCGCCAGCACGTCACGGGCCTGGAAAAAGAAAACGTCAGCGCCCATCAGCAAGGTAGCGCATAATGCCGGATCCAGATCAGCGCGCAGCGAGCCCGCCTGCTGGCCCGCGCGAAAAATGGCAACAATACGCTCGAATATATCTCCGAAAACCTGGTCCACCAGGATCCTGCTACGTTGATTGTCGCCTGAAAACGCTTCCCTGATGATCAGCCTCGATGCCAGCGGATTCCGATCCAGGTGTTGCAGATGGCCAGCCGCAAATTCGGCAAGCCTTGACTCAAATGACCCGGTGCTCGCAGCCAGTGTCTCGACCAGGCCGGAAAGATCCGCGGCGCTTTGATCGAGAATGGCGCGGTACAGCGTTTCCTTGGATGCGAAATGGTGGTAGATGTTGGCTTTGCTGACACCTGCGGCACTGGCGACCTCGCGCATCGAAACGGCGTCATAGCCATTGGTGGAAAACAGCTGAACAGCGGCATCCAGAATGGCCGCCTCACCCGGAGATTGTCGTTGAAAAGCGCTCTTCATGAGGGTCTTCCTTGCTATAACTGACCGTCCGGTCGGTCAGTTATTATCGCGTACTTTTTGGGAATTGAGCATTGACGGGGATCACTTTCCCGCGAAACACCGGCTAGCCGGTGTTTTGAATTCCCAGCGCGATCCCTTTAACGGTGGCCTTAAGTGCCTCCAGCAACTCCTGGTTCTCGCAACCACCTGCTCGCCAATCCCGGAGCATTTCGATCTGCAGCAGGTGCAGCGGGTCGACGTAGGGATTTCGCAGACGGATGTTCCGTTGCAGAACCGGCTGATCATCCAACAGGCGATCGAGTTTTTTCAGTTCGAGAATGCGTTGCTCCGCCAGCCGGAATTCTTCCCGGATTTGCCCGAAAAACCGTTGCCCGGATTCCCCGGCCAACCCGGCGTAACGTTGCCCGATTTCCAGGTCCGATTTACCGAGCACCATCTCGACGTCATTGACCATGCCCTGGAAAAACACCTGGCCATGCAGCAAACTGCGCATCGATTCAAGACCAAACTTTACTATCGCACCATCGAGCGCACTGCCAAACCCGAACACGCCGGGAAAGCCCACGCGGATCTGCGCCCAGGAAAACACCCAGGGTATCGCCCGCAGGTTTTCGATCCCTGCCCCCGACCTGCGCGAGGCGGGTCGGGAACCGATATTGAGGCGTTCAATAACGTCAATCGGGGTACTGCCCCGGAAATAGGCCGGAAAGTCGACATCTTCGTACACAGTGCTGCGGAAAGTGGCTCGTGACTTGCGGGCCATCCAGTCGACGATTTCGCTTTCTTCGGGATTCAGTCCCTGCGAAGCAAAACCCATGCTGTGCATCAGTGTAGCGCCGGCGACCAGTTCCAGGTTCCGCAGCGCCAGGAAGCGAACACCATATTTCTGATTAATGACCTCACCCTGCTCAGTGATCCTGAGAAAACCTTTGACGGTTTCGGGCGGCGCACCCAGGATTCCGTTGACGAGGTTTCCGCCCCCACGACTGACCGTTCCTCCCCGGCCGTGGAAAAAGACGATATCAACGCCGTGATTCTCACCGGCATCCACCAGTTGCCGCTGGGCTTCGTGCAGGGCCCAGCGGGAAGCCACGATACCGCTGTCCTTGTTACTGTCGGAGTAACCCACCATGACCGCCTGGCGGTTTTCCAGACCGGCCACGTGCGCACGGTAAACCTCCTGCTGCAGCAGGTCTTTGATGATGGCCGGTCCAGCCTGCAGATCATCCACCGTCTCCAGCAGGGGCGCAATATCCAGCTTGGAAACCGCCCCTGTATGCGGACATGCGATCTCCGCAAGGGCCAGCGCCGTCAGTACATCATCAGCGCCCTGGGTCATGCTGATGATAAACAGGCCGATTGCCGCGCTGCCAAAGGATTGCCGGGCTGACGATATGGCCCTGAACACGGCCAGTGTCTCGACCGCTTCATCTGTCAACGAGTCCTCGGCAGAACAAACCGGCAGGCTGTCTGTAGCCAGCAAATGAGCCAGGGTCGCCGCTCGTTTTGCCGGGTCTCGTGATTCCCAGTCCGGACAGCCGAGCAATTCACCCATTACTTTACGGTGCAGCAGTGCATCCTGGCGCACATCGAGTGTGACCAGGTGAAAGCCGAAGGTTTCAATTCGGCGCAACAGGCGACTCACACTGAACAGGCCCGCGTGTTCGCCCTTGTTGGCCTGCAAACTGTCCTGAATCAGCCGAATGTCATGCGCAAAATCAACGGCTGCCGGGTAGCCATTCTCCGTGTCATCCAGGGTAGCCTGTAACCGCCCTGCTATCATTTTCAGAAGACAGCGATACGGCATCTCGCGGTGCCGCTCCGGAATGCTGCGCGCCAATTCCGGCATCATTTCCCGGTAACGATTGAGTTGGCTGGTCACCGCCGGCGAGATGCCAATTTCGGGCTCGGACTGGCTCAGGTAGCGGCCCATGCGCCGGATATCAGGCAGGTAGCGCTTGATCACGACCTGCCGCTGGCGAACCAGCGTGTCGAGGATAGTGGTCGAAGTGACATTGGGATTACCATCCATGTCACCACCCACCCAGGAGCCGAACCGCAAAATGATCCGCCGCAGGAAGTCGTCAGGACAGTCGCCGAATTGCGCCTGGTACGCCTGTTCCATCGCTTCGTAGAAAACCGGCACCACCCGGTACAGGATATCGGTGATATAGAACAGGATATTGTCCAGTTCGTCCGCAACGGTAGGCCTCGCATGCGGCACCAACCGCGTCTGCCAGGAAGACGTGATCGCAGCCCGAATGCGTTGCAAGGCCAGGGCTTCTTCACCCGGCGTCAATTCGGGATTGAGGCGCTCTACCAGGCGCAGAACGATATCGTATTCTTTTTCCTGGATGGTGCGCCTCGTTGCCTCCGTCGGGTGAGCTGTGAACACGGGCTGAATGCGCAGCCGGTTGATGGCCTCCGCGATGCAGACGGCACCAGCACCCTGGTCTTTCAGCTGCTCGAGAATGGCTTCCAGGCTACCTTGCTGGGCCGTTGCGCCCGCTCGCTGGTAGGTTCGCCGGCGCCTGATTCGATGCACTTTCTCCGCCAGGTTCACCGCCCTGAGGTAAGACGCGAACGCTTGGATCAGCAGCATCGCTTCGCCAGGATTCAAACCGGCGAGCGCGTCGTCAAGTGCCGCATCCTCACCGTCGCCATCTCTGCGGCTTATCGACGCTTTCCTGACGGCCTCCACGCGTTCCAGCAGATCCGGGCCATGCTGATCCACCAGCACCTCGCCCACCAATGATCCCAGCAAACTGACATCGGCCCTGAGCGGCAGATCCTTTGCAGGAATTTCTACGGTTCTGATGTCGCTCATGTCGTTACCGGGCGCGCCAGGCAGTCTCACCTGTCCTGTTCACAGAACCCGCACATGCATGACGCCCTCGGCGTTCGCAATGGCCTCGACAATTTCCGCGGAAGGCCTGGTTTCGATATCGATGATGTTGTACGCCATGTCACCCAGGCTCTTATTGACCATGTCGATGACGTTCACATCGTGATCGGCCAGCACCGACAAAACAGTACCCAGCACACGGGGCACGTTCTCGTTGGCAAAAGTGATGCGGGAACCGCCATCCCGCGCCATGCGGGTTTGTGGATAATTGACCGAATTGACGATATTGCCGTTTTCGAGAAAGTCTTTCAGTTGCTCCGCCGCCATCACCGAGCAGTTTTCTTCGGCCTCGGCGGTACTGGCACCGATATGCGGAAACAACAGCGTGTCCCGGCGTCCCAGCAGGGCCGGTACCGGGAAGTCCGTGATGTACCCACCCAGCTTGCCTGAATCCAGGGCCGCAAGCACTGCATCGACGTCGACTACCTGTTGGCGGGCAAAGTTAAGCAGCTTGGCGCCAGGTTTGAAACGCAGCAACGCAGCTGAATTAATCATGTGCTTCGTTTGCTCGATGGCGGGTACATGCAGCGTGACGAAATCGGAAACTTTCAGGAGGGCTTCCAGGCTTTCGGTTTTCTGCACCCGGCTGGACAGGCGCCAAGCGGCCTCCACCGACAAGGCGGGATCGAACCCGGCAACATGCATTCCCATTTCCAGCGCGGCATTGGCTACCATCGACCCGATAGCGCCAAGCCCGATAACACCGAGCGTGCGGCCCGCGATTTCACAGCCTGCAAACTGCTTTTTCTCTTTCTCCAACTGTTTGGCCATGACTTCCGGGTCGCTGATATCCGTCATTTCCTGCACCCGGTTCATGCCATCGAGTATTCCGCGCGAACCCAGCAACAGCGCTGCCGTAACCAGTTCCTTGACGGCGTTGGCATTTGCTCCGGGAGTATTGAACACGACGATCCCGCGATGGGTGTACTCACCGATGGGAATATTGTTGACGCCGGCGCCTGCCCGGGCGACAGCCAACACGCTTTCGGGCACCGGTTCACCGTGTAGTTTGTGGCTGCGCAGCACGAAAGCGTCCGGCTCGCTGACATCCGGCCCGACCTCGTATTGCTGCATGGGAAACCGGCTCAGGCCGACCTCCGAAATCTGGTTATAGGTGCGAATTTTGTACATCAGGTCAGTCTCCCTTCACTTTCAGGTAGGCCCATTTCAGCCAGGGCATCAGTTTCTTTACATCACTTTCTTCGATCGTGGCGCCACACCAGATTCGCAAGCCGGCGGGCGCATCCCGGTAGGCACCGATATCGTGAGCGACACCTTCCGAATCCAACAGCGCAACCATCTCCTTGACGTCTCCTGCTTCCAGGTCAACGGTCAGGCAAACACTGGTATTCGAGCGCTGTTGCGGGTCTTGCGCAAGGAATTGAATCCAGTCATTACGGGCAACAAATTCCTCGACGACCGCCAGGTTACGCATACTCCGGCTGATCGCCGCTTCGACCCCGCCCAGGCCACGGACCCAGCACAGCGCATCCAGGTAATCCGCAACACAGAGCATCGAAGGCGTGTTGATCGTTGCACCCCTGAAAACACCCTCGATCAGCTTGCCACCCTTGGTCAGCCGGAAAATTTTTGGCAGCGGCCAGGGCGGCGTATAGGATTCCAGCCGCTCGACCGCTCGCGGGCTCAGAATCAACATACCATGAGCGCCCTCGCCGCCCAGCACTTTCTGCCAGCTGTAGGTCACAACATCGAGCTTGTCCCAGGGCAGTTCCATCGCGAATACGGCAGAAGTCGCATCGCAGATCGTCAGTCCTTCGCGTTCTGAGTGGATCCAGTCGCCTTCAGGCACTTTTACACCTGAAGTCGTACCATTCCACGTGAAGACGATATCATGCGCCGGATCAGCCTGGTCCAGATCCGGCAACTCACCATAGCCGGCCTCGTAAACATTGACCTGCTCGAGTTTTAACTGGGAGGTAATGTCAACCAGCCAGCCCTTGCCAAAGGACTCCCACGCAAAAACGTCAACCGGGCGAGCCCCCAGCAGCGACCACAACGCCATCTCAACAGCACCCGTATCCGACGCCGGCACAACACCTACCCGGTAACCCTCAGGCAATCCCAGCAGCTCAGCGGTCTCCGAACAGGCTGCGCCCAGCACGCTTTTACCCAGCGCCGAACGGTGCGACCGCCCCAGTGTTTCAACCGAGAGCGCATTGACATCGTATCCCGGCCTTTTGCTGCAGGGACCGGAAGAAAAATTTGGATTGGCCGGTCTCTCGACAGGTTTCATGGCTTCCTCTCTGGCTCATGTTTACGGGTTGAATACCCGTATTTATGGGAGGTGTTAGTTTCGCCTAATCGGCTTACGATAACCAGCCCCTGCTGCCGCTAATTTGATTCTGCATGCTTGCTTGTTGCACTATGCAGGAACCAAGCCGGACATTAATGTTCTTACTAAACATGGCCATCAGCAGCACCTGCAGCGCAGCGATAAGGATGAGCTCCCTTTTCATCCTGTCCCTGCTACTTGGCTCATGCGCCACCACGCTCAATAGCCCGCTGCCGGACATCCCTGAACTGGTCGGCCAGCCTCAACTTGAAATCCCGTCGGTTGAACTGTTGGCAGTGTCTCCGGAAATGAAAAGATTTATCAGCCAGCACGCCCACGTTGGCCGCCGCGAAAAAGGTAAAGCCTGGTCGCTGGCTTACGCGACGATGAACCCTTACCTGCTCAATTTCAATTACGACCCCCAGGTGACGCTGCCGGCGGATGAAGCATTCAGGCAGGGCACCGGCAATTGCCTGACGTTTTCCGCCATGTTTATAGCCATGGCGAGAGAAGTCGGGCTAAAAGCTTACTTTCAGGAAGTCGAAGTACCCCCCAACTGGGAAAATGTGGAAGACAACCTGCTGGTCAGCAAACATGTCAACGCGGTTGCCTACAACCAGGGACTTACTTATACGGTGGATGTCAGCCGAAGAAAAGCACGGGAAATTGAACAGACCCGGCGCCTCAGCGATACCGAAGCCGAAGCGCAATACTACAATAACCTCGGTGCGGAGGCCTTGATCGCCGGCGATACGGCACTGGCCTACGCCTATTTCCGCAAGGGACTGGAAACCTCCCCGCGACTGGATTATATCTGGTCCAATATCGGCGTAATTCTGCGCCGAAATGGCCAACCGGAAGATGCCATGCTGGCCTATCGCACCGCGCTCAGCCTGCAGCCAAACCAGTCGGTGGCGCTGAACAACCTGCTGGTGATGTACAACGAGAACGGCAACGTGGAAGAAGCTGCCAGGATCTCGGCCAGGGTAGAGCGCATTCAACGCAAAAACCCCTATTACGTGCAATACCTGGCGGAACTGGCGATCGAAGAGCAGCGCTATTCAGACGCGATTGCACTGGCCAGGAAAGCCATCCGGATGGACCCGGATGAGTATCGATTCTACTACACGCTGGCGCAGTCACATTACCAGGCAGGCCATCTGGAGCTGGCGCAAACAAACCTGGACAAGGCCCGCGCCATGGCGCCGAATGAGCGGGCACTCGATAACCTGATTCTGCCCGGAGAAGAATTCTGAACCTGGTCCGGCGCGGCTAGGGCGCCAATGAGTCCAGCAACTCCTCCATGCGCTCGAAAACCACCCCCATTTTTCGTTCGTCAGGCAGCGTGGTGATCCGGAAGTGATTCCGGTAAGGCACATTGAAGCTGGATCCCGGAGCGATCAATACGTGCTTTTTCTCCAATAACTCCAGCGCAAATCGCTGGTCACTGAAACCGGGGATCCGATCCGTATTGACGCTCGGAAAAGCATACATCGCCCCATCCGGTGGCCGCAGCTCAAGATAACTGCTGTTCGCCACTCCCTCGATCACGGCCTGGCGGGATTGATAAAGCCGCCCACCGGGTTCCGTCAGTGCGCGGACGCTCTGGTAGCCACCCAATGCGGTTTGCACGGCCCACTGGCCGGGCACGTTCGCGCAAAGCCGCAGCGACGCGAGCAGTTCGACCGCGTGCAGATAGTCGCCTGCGTTCTCCCGGTCCCCGCTGAAGGCGACCCAACCCACTCGATAACCACAAGCCCGGTAGATCTTGGACAGCCCGTTGAATGTCGCACACAAAGTATCATGCACCAGGGTCGCCAGCGGCACATGCCGTGCTTCGCCATACAGCATCTGGTCATAAATCTCGTCTGCAAAAATGATCAACTGGTGCTGCTCGGCGATCTGCACGACTTCTTCGAGCAGTTCCCGCCGGTAAACGGCGCCGGTCGGATTATTCGGGTTGATCAACACGATGCCCCGGGTTCGCGGTGTGATCAGGCTGCGGATTTCCCCGGGATCCGGCTGGAATTCATTTTCCGGCAGGCAGTTGTAATAGACGGGCTGGCCATGATTGAGGGAAACCGCGGCGCTCCACAAAGGATAGTCCGGGCTGGGCACGAGCAATTCATCGCCGCTGTTCAGCAAGGCTCTCAACACGAAATCAATGCATTCGCTGACGCCGTTTCCGATGAAGACATCTTCTGCCGTCACATCGAACACACCACGGTCCTGCTGTTGCATCACCACCGCTTCGCGGGCCGGAAAAATACCTTTTTGGTGACAGTAAGCCTCGCTTTGACCCAGGTTCTCGATCATCGCAAGCCGCATGGTTTCCGGTGTGCGGTAGCCGAACAGACCCGGATTTCCAATGTTCAGCGAAATGATTTCGTATCCCTGGCGCTCGAGTTCCATGGCCCGATGGGCCAGCTCACCCCGGATTTCGTAACGCACACCCTCTAGAATATGATTGGTCTGGATGGCTTTCTTTTGCATGGTCATGTCTACGCTGGCAAAGATTGGAGCATACCGTAATTGTTGACAGCTGCAATTGACACAAGCTAGTCTCAGGGCCATGAATTATTTCAATCACCGCAATTGTATGTGTTGCTGTCGCGCCTGTATGCGCAACAGGCGACCGTGCGGTGTCCTACCCAGGCCTTAATTACCAAAAGATTCTTAAGGATAAACCGCAACGGCAAGCCGGAGCGGAATATCTTCTCGTGTGCTCCGGTCTTGATACAAAATGGAGAGGTGCACGATGAGCCTGAACACAACAATTCGCCGACTGCCAGATCAAGCAGCTGTCCCCGCCCGTCCAAAGCGACGGGTTTACGACAGTGTTGCCGACCTGATTGCCGACCCGGATAACCCCACGCCGATGATCCGCCTGAGCGAGCGGTTTCTTTCCACACCGGATTTTGATGTTTACGTAAAGCTCGAACGTAACAACCCGTTCGGCTCGATCAAGGACCGCACTGCGCTCTACTTGCTTAACGGTCTCCAGTTGAAGGAAGGCCAGGTGCTGGCAGAACCCACCGCCGGGAACACCGGGATTGCGCTGGCCGCGCTGGCCAATGCTCAGGGGACGCGCATCGAACTGGCGCTGCCCGATGGAACGCCGGAGGAAAAAAAGGCCTTGCTTCGGTTTCTGGGCGCTGAATTGCTCGAGGTCGAAGACGAACTGTGTCCGCTGTTCCCCACGGAGGGCGCGCGCGGCGTCGTCAAAAGCATGGTGGAGAGCGCTGCCTACAACGGCAAATACGTCAGCCCCAACCAATACGAAAACGTATTGAACGTGGAGGCTCACTACCGCACCACAGGCCCGGAAATCTGGAACCAGACCGAAGGCAGGATCGATTTTTTCTTCGCCGCATTTGGCACCTGCGGCACAATCACCGGTGTGGCGCGCTACCTGAAGGAGCAGAACCCTGACATTAAAGTGATCGGTGTGGAACCGAAATCCAGGGGACATACCCTCTCAGGCATCAAGAAGGTTTCGAACCTGCCGCCAGAGCACCAACCCAAGATCCTCGATTACTCTCTGATCGACGATATCATTGAAGTCGAGGATCGCGATGCCTACCGGGCGGGCATCCGATTGGCCCGGACAGAAGGCATCATGGTCGGCCCCACCACCGGCGCCTTGCTCCACGCCGCAGAAATCACCGGCGCAACCCACAGCGGTACCGCCGTGGTCATATCACCGGATGATGCCACCAAGTACATCAGCGCTTATTCCAAGTGGCTCGATGAAGAACAGGAGGACCCCTGACGGGATTTCAATCGGCAGGGGCGCTTTTGATGGCTTGCAACACGGTTAACAGCAGGCTGTTGCTGGTCTGTCGTGGCATGTTACCGCCAGCGCAGAGGCTTTCACCAAAATTGACCGGCTGGCCCGGTCTTTCGGCAACCCGCCCGGGCTGATAGAACAAGGCAGGAATCGGATCATCGGTGTGCGAGCCGGAATTGCTATCCGTTGTATGGTCTGCCGCGATCACGATCATGACTCCGGCCTGATCCAGCACTTCCAATGCCTCGTCCACGCACTCCAGGAAGCGGCTCTTGTTCTCAGGTTGCCGGTCATGTGAAAACAGGTCCGGCGCCTTGACATGCACGTAGACCAGGTCGTGCTGGCCGAACAGTTCCAAAACAGCCGTCATCTTGGCTTGCAGATCGGTGTCGGCGGCCGCGGTGAACCGGGCATCCGTCCGGGTTTCAAATCCAACCTTCCTTGCCAGTCCTATCACCGTATTGCAGCCGGCAACGACGGCCGCCTTCAAGCCGTTTTGCCGAACCAGGTTTTCCGGCCTGAATTCCTCTCCCGCACCACGAGTGATGATTCCCGTGGCGGGCAGCTTACCCTCATGCACCCGCAGCCTGTTGACCGGATGGACGCTCAACAGGTCGTGAGCCCTGTCGATGAACAGGTTGATTTTGTCCGCTGTCTTGCCCGCTTCATCGCTGAGTGGCTGGCATCGTCCCACATATGCAGGCATGGCATGATCGCCGGGATCCGTATCACTCACCTGGGCGCTGAGACCGGGACCGGACAGCACCAGCACGCAACGATGTTGATCCGTAGGATGCAACTGTGCCGAGACACTATCACCCAGGTCCATGTGACTGAAGCTGGCCGCCAACTCGGCCGTGTGCTCTTCAATTCGCCCTGCCCGGCGGTCTGTGATGCGGAGCCCTTCGGCGTCTGATTCCAGCGTCGCGAAATTGCAGCGCAGCGCAATGTCGCCCGGTTGCAGGCTGCATCCAGCGCCAGAAGCCTCAATCGGCCCGCGTTTCAGGCGGCCGACATCACCCGGCAAGACGCCCAGCAGTACGCCACAACCGGAATGCGTGTTCGGCATCACACCCCGACCGATCGGATCCACGAGACCATAGCGGCCCAGGCCGGCCAAACGATCCAGCACGGGCGTAGCAGCGAATTCCAGTGGAGTTTTGCCGCCCAGCCCTGCAACCGGAAGGTCACCCAGCCCGTCCAGGATGACCATCGCACATTTTCTGCTCATGGAGGTCAAAAGGCGGTCAATCGCTCATCATCGGGATCAACTGATGCCAGGGCTGCGAATCCACCTGGTCCTGCATCTCGCGGACCACGGTCCCGAACACCTCCTCAGGATCGCCTTTAAAGTGCCTGGCAAGTTCATGCACCATCTGCAGGATGATCTGCTGTGTGGCTTTTTCCTTGTCCTGGTTGGTGATTATTGGCACGTTACAGCGATCGGCCTCGGAGAGCAGAAAAGACTGCAGACTCCAGACCGCATCGAACTTGTTCAGGTAGCGCTTGGCCCGCCGGTGAGGCACTTCCGCACCGCGTCCGCGCAAGCGCGACTTGAGTTCCTTGGGTTTCAGAACGGCCAGCGTCGCGTGTACCACGATTGCGTCGGAATCTTCCGGAAGCCGATCCAGCAGGTCGGGATGGGCATGCACACCCTCGAGAATGATGGGCACACTTTCCTCCATCGCCCGCTGCAAAACCGCCTCGCAGGGTACCGCCAGCAGATCCGTCTGACTGCGGTAGCCATCAGCCACCAATTGGTCACGGTCACGCTCCTTTAGATCCTGGATCGGTAGCGCCTTCCAGGCATTGAACGATGAGGTATGCAGGATCGGCAATAACCGTTTCGGCATCATCATGCGCATCACCTCGCGCAACATGTCGGTGGACTGGATGCGCACGATATCCAGCAAATGGGCCAGTTCCGTGGCAATGGTGCTCTTGCCGGTGCCCACGGTGCCGCAAATCAGCAGAAGCAAGGGCCGTGCACTGCGCTGGAATTGGGACCAGACCAGGTAGCGCCTGGCGGCCTTGCGGGAAACTTCCTGCAGCAGGCAAAGATAAGTCAGGTAGCCGAGTTGGCAGGTTGTCATCGACTCCACGCCGGAAGCCAGCAACTGATCGTAAATCATTGCGGTAGTCTGTTCGGCTTTTTCTGCTCGCATCCCGCTGGACTGCAGGTAGCGCTCATGCTTTCCTCGCGAAAAGGCACTGCTGGTGCCGCTGAGGCTGTTGATTTGAATCCTCGATGGCGCAGCCAATGGCAAGCGATAAGGTTCCAGCGCACCCAGGTGGCCCTGCTGCTCCAGTAACGCGAACACGCGGTCCCTGATCGCCTCGGTGGTGATTTCCTCTTCAGCAGGCAAGCTGTCACGGACCTGGGTTGCCAACTCGAAGGCGTCCTCGAATTGCAGCCCTGCGTCCAGCAAACTGCGGGTCAGAATACCCCGCAAAAACGGTACGCGGGTGTTTTCACTTTCATTAACTACGATTATTTTCAATGGTCTGAGCAGTTTGACCGATCGGATCAGTCGAACCGGTTCCTTGACTTGAGTCATGGAATTATCAGCGGTATTGCCCAAATGAAGCAAGCTTGATCGTTTGCGCGCGGCATTCTGTTCTCTCTGTGCTATCTTCCTTTGCAGTTAATTACCGCGTTGATCTGGCCGGAGACCACGAATCATGTTCCAAACAGCAGAGCTGGGGCAAAAGCTATCTAAAAAGGAATTTAAGCAAAGGGAATTGCCGCTGTGGGAAAACCTGCTGGGATTGCAGCAGACCCTGCGCAAGGAAGGCAAATTTCCTGTCCTGATTGATTTCGCAGGCGTCCGCGGCGCCGGCAAAGGCACCTCGGTCAACCTGTTGAATAAATGGATGGACGCCCGCTGGATTGTCACGCACGCCTATACGGAACCGTCCGACGAAGAGGCCGAGCGACCCACTTTCTGGCGTTTCTGGCGGCACGTGCCTCCCAAGGGGCAGATCGGGATTCACATGAGCGGTCGTTATTCCCGGCCACTGCTGGATTATGTGCATGGCAGAATTTCTGACGTCGAATTCACGCACGAACTCGACCGCATCAATGCTTTCGAGAAAGCCCAGGCTGACGACGGCGCCATGGTGCTGAAATTCTGGATGCATATCAGCCGGGACGTTCAAAAAAGACGACTCGAGTCGCTGGAGAACGACCCGCTGAGAAGCTGGCGCATGTCCCCGGAAGACTGGAAGCACTGGGAGATGTACGACAAGTTCATCGAGGCCGCCGAGCGGATCATTTCCTACACGAATACCGGCCATGCACCGTGGGAAATCATTGAAGGAGCAGACTTCAACTACCGAAGCCTGCGGGTCGGTGAAATCCTGCAGCAGCGACTCGAGCGTCACCTGATGACCCAGCAAATCCGGGCAAAGTACCTTGCTGAATTGCGCAAGGAAGTGAACGTGACACCCAATGAGGACGCGAACGCCGATGACTCGTCTCTGAGCCCATTAACGATCATGGACGGACTGGACCTGTCACTGTCCCTGGAAAAAAAGCAATACAAAGAGAAATTGGCCTACTACAAGGCAAGGCTGGCGCACCTGCATCAAAAGGCGGTCCGGCAGAAAACCTCGACAACGCTGGTATTCGAAGGTCCGGACGCCGGTGGCAAGGGTGGCTCGATCCGGCAGATCACCGGCGCGCTCGATGCCCGGTATTACAAGGTTTACCCGTTCGCCGCGCCCACCGATATCGAAAATGCCCACCACTATCTCTGGAGATTCTGGAACTGTGTACCGAGGGCCGGGCGAATGACCATCTTTGATCGCAGCTGGTACGGCAGGGTCCTGGTCGAGCGGATCGAGGGATTTGCAGGCGACGACGAATGGCGTCGCGCCTTTGCAGAGATCAACGAGTTCGAGGACCAGCTGATTGAGCACGGCGTGGTGTTGGCCAAGTTTTGGATGCACATCAGCAAGGATGAGCAGTTGCGCCGCTTCAAGGCCCGCGAAGTGACGCCCCACAAACGCTGGAAGCTGTGCGATGAAGACTGGCGCAACCGTGAAAAATGGGATGACTACGCCCTGGCGGCCCATGAGATGATCCAGCAAACCTCGGTGCAGAACTCGCCGTGGATCCTGGTCGAGAACGAAAACAAGCTATTCGGCCGGATCAAGGTGATCAAGACTCTGTGCGATGCGCTGGAAAAAGCCGTTGGAGACTGATCGGCCTTACCCCCTGATCGGGCCGGGTGACTCCCCGCCATTCTTTGACTACAACCCCCAGGGCCGTGCGCCCGTCCTGCTGGTCGCCGATCACGCCAGCCCGTTTTTTCCGACTGCCATGAACCAGCTGGGACTCGCGGACTGGGTGCTGGAGCAACACGTGGCGTGGGATATCGGCTCTGACAAACTGGCCCGCTGCCTGGCTGATGAACTGGATGCGCCGCTGGTGCTGGCTGGCTTCTCACGGTTGATTGTTGATCCAAACCGGCAGATCGCAGATTCCTCAGCCTTCGTTGAGATCAGTGATGGAATTGCCATTCCCGGCAATATGAACCTGGGCGACGAAGAAAAAGCCCTGCGCGTTCAGTCGTTCTACCAACCTTATCATGACCGGATAGACGCGCGACTGGATGAATTCAAACAATGCGGTATCGTACCGGCCATGATAGCCGTGCATACCTGCTCACCCGAATTCGACCGGGTAGTGCGACCCTGGCACATCGGCATCATGTGGGACAAGGATCCACGAATCCCCGTTCCCGTTCTCCGCCATTTTGAAAACATGGACGAAGTCTGCGTGGGCGACAATGAACCCTATTCCGGGCACCACCCGCATGATTTCACCATTGACCACCATGCCGAAGCTGCCGGACTGCCCCACATCGGCTTCGAAGTGAGGCAGGACCTGGTCAATACCGAAGCCGGCGCACTAAAATGGGCGGGCATCCTCGCAGACGGGTTGCGAGACGTTCTCGCCGATAACCAACTGTACCGGGTTCTTGAAACTTAGCGGATCGCGGCCAGTCGCCGGGCGGCCTCGTGCAAGGTATCGTCATTCTTGGCAAAACAGAACCGGACAATCCGCTGTCCGGGCGGTTCCTGGTAAAACACGGAAACCGGGATAGCCGCGACTTTGTGTTCACGGGTCAGTCGCGCTGCAAATTCCCTATCGGGCTCGTCGCTAAGCCCGCTGTAGTCGGCCAGTTGGAAATACGTGCCTTCAGACGGGACAAAGTTAAATCTAGTTTTATCTAGTAACTTACAGAATATATTACGTTTTGTATTATAAAAATTACTCAGTTCAAGAAGTTTGTCGGGATAATCCCGCAAATAGTCCGCCAGCGCGTACTGCATCGGGGCATTGGTGCTGAAATTAATGAACTGGTGAATCTTGAGCATTTCGCTGATCAATTCTTCCGGCGCCACGCAGTAACCTACGCGCCAACCGGTGACAGAATAGGTCTTACCGAACGAGGAAATGCAATAAGCCCTGGCCGCCAGGTCCGGAAAGCGAAGCAGTCCCAGGTGGGCTCGCCCGTCAAACGTGATGTGCTCGTATACTTCGTCCGATATCAGCTGGATATCCCTGCCCTCGATCACCCGGCGCAACTGGTGTATATCGTCTTCACTCCAGACCTTGCCGCTGGGATTGTTCGGGCTATTGAGAATGATCAAGCGGGTCCGGTCACTGATTTCGCCTGCAACCCGTTGCCAGTCAATCGCAAAATCAGGGTACTGGGTGGGAATGTGCCGGGTAACGCCGCCATTCAAACGGACGCAGGGTGCATAAGTATCGTAGGACGGATCGAAAACGATCACCTCGTCGCCCGGATGAACACAGGCTGTTATCGCACAATAAAGGGCCTCAGTCGCACCCGGGGTGACGACTACCTGACGCGCCGGGTCGACCTCGCAGTGATACAGCCTGCTCACTTTTTTAGCGATCTGCTCCTGCAGCGCCGGCACCCCGGCCAGCGGCGCATACTGGTTATGGCCATTATTGACATGCCAACTCAAACGCGCCATCAGTTCAGCAGGGCCGTCAAAATCAGGAAAGCCCTGCGAAAGGTTGATCGCACCATGATCTTCCGCCATTTTGCTCATGACACTGAAGATAGTGGTTCCGATTCCCGGAAATTTACCCATGAGATACCTACCAGGCCTTTTAACATTGCACCAGCTATCTTATCCTGAACGATTGTATTAAACCTGTCTGCACCCGGGGGTCGACACCTTCCAGTGAAAGCGCTGTTGTTACAATTTTTGATATCCACTCGCCAGAGTTTCAAGGACCTCTTGCCGATCATCCTGGTCATCAGCTTTTTTGAACTGGTGGTGTTGCAGCAGGGAGTTCCGCACTTTGGACAAATCCTTGGCGGCGGGCTGATGGTCCTGCTGGGACTCAGCCTGTTCGTGCTGGGCCTGCAAATGGCATTGTTTCCATTGGGCGAAGACATGGCCTACAACTTCGTTCGAAAAGGAAACCTATGGCTGTTACTGCTGTTCGCATTCACACTGGGGTTTGGCACAACCGTTGCCGAGCCGGCGCTGATAGCGATCGCTGACGAGGCGGCCTCGATTGCCGCCACGGGCGGCGTCATTGAAAACACCGATGAAGCCCGCGAAAGTTACGCCACGGGCCTGAGGCTGGTCGTCGCGCTCGCCGTTGGCTGCGCCCTGCTGGTCGGAGTCATCCGTATTCTGAAGGGCTGGCCGGTGCAGTACCTGATCATCGGCGGCTATATCGCAGTGGTAATCATGACCGCCATCGCGCCGGATGAGATCATCGGTATTGCTTATGATTCCGGCGGCGTCACCACATCCACCGTCACGGTACCGCTGGTCGCCGCGCTGGGAATTGGACTGGCAAACAGCATCCAGGGGCGGGATCCCCTGATTGACGGCTTTGGCCTGATCGCCTTTGCTTCACTCACGCCAATGATTTTCGTCATGGCCTACGGCATGTTGTTCTAGGGGGCCTGCATGGACGCAATCGCGCATTTTGGTGGCACCGTACTGAGTCTGATCAGGGATGTACTGCCCATAGCGGCCATCCTGATCGGATTCCAGCTAGTGGTTCTGCGTCGCCCGATTCATAACCCGGCAAGGGTTTTCGTGGGGCTGCTATTCGTGCTGATCGGGCTTGCCCTGTTCCTCGAAGGCCTCGAACTGGCGCTTTTCCCGTTGGGCCGGCTACTGGCGGAACAACTCACCGCGCCGGCTTTCGTCATCGGTGAAGGCGCCGAGATGATCGTCGAATTTGCCTGGACTGACTATTTCTGGGTTTATATCTTCGCCGCGGCGATCGGTTTCGCGACCACCGTTGCCGAACCCGCACTCATTGCCGTTTCGATCAAGGCTAACCAGGTTTCAGGTGGCACGATCACCGTTAACGGCTTGAGATTCGCCGTGGCGATTGGCGTCGCTGCAGGTGTCGCGCTTGGCACGTTCAGAATCGTCACCGGAACCCCGCTGCATTGGTACATCATCAGCGGCTACGTCATCGTCATCCTACAGACACTGGTGGCTCCCCGAGCCATCATCCCGCTGGCCTATGACTCCGGCGGTGTAACGACATCAACCGTAACCGTGCCGCTGGTGGCTGCACTGGGCCTGGGACTGGCGGAAACCATTCCGGGTCGCAGCCCGCTGCTGGATGGCTTTGGCCTGATCGCTTTTGCCAGCCTGTTCCCGATGATCACGGTGATGGCCTATGCCCAGATCAGCGAATGGTTGACGCGCAGGGAGCGAGAGGCCTATTCAGATAGTGAAAATTAAACTTAGGTAAGAACGAGGAAATACCATGCATTTCAAACTGATTGTAGTAATGGTTGAGGACCACCATACCAGCGAGATTCTCGCAGCAGCCCGCGAGGAAGGCGCAACCGGGGCGACCGTGTTGAACCAGGCCAGGGGCGAGGGTCTCAGCCCGGCCAAGACCTTCCTGGGGCTGAGCGTTGGCAACCAGGTGGATGTGTTGCTGATGCTGGTAGAGGAACACCTGAGCCGGCACGTTCTGGAAAAGATTGCAGAAGTCGGCAAATTCGACGAGACTTCCGGCACCGGAATTGCTTTCCAGGTCGACGTGGAAGATGCGATTGGAGTCAGGCACCAGATCAGTGCGCTGACAGAAACCGTGGAGGACAGGATATGAAACCGCTGAAACCCATTGTCAGGGTGGCAGAAGTAATGAAGAGTGACGTGGACATCGTCGATGGCATGACCACGGTCACCGAGGCCCTGCAAAACATGAAATACCCGGAAACCCGGACGATTATCGTGGACAAGCGGCACGACGATGATGAATTCGGCGTGGTCATGTTTCGCGATATCGCCAAGCGCGTGCTGGCCCCCGACCTTTCGCCGCAACGCATCAACATGTACGAGATCATGTCAAAGCCCGTCATCAGCGTCGATCCGCAAATGGATGTCCGGTATTGCACCAAGCTGTTCGACCGGTTCGGGCTCTCGCGCGCACCAGTGATCGAGAATGGAAAGATTATCGGGCTGGTCAGCTACACAGACATCGTGCTCAAAGGCGTGATTGGACAGGATTAATTAATGGTAGCGATTCTTGCAAAGGAAGACCTCAAAAGGAGCATCCTGAAAAGGCTGGTCTACTCGGTTGGCAAGGACACCGACTTCGCCGTTCCGCATGACTGGTTTGTAGCGCTGACCCTGGCAGTGCGGCAGCGCCTGATGGACCGCTGGATGGCTACCACCAAGCGGGTTTATGAATCAGACGCCAAACGGGTTTACTACCTGTCCATGGAATTCCTGATTGGCCGTCTGCTGGGCGACACCATACTCAACCTGGGCATGGAAGATCTTTGCAGGGCGGCCCTGGCTGACCTGAATATCGACCTGGATGAAGTACTCAATGAGGAACCAGATGCAGCGCTGGGTAACGGCGGCCTCGGACGCTTAGCCGCCTGCTTCATGGATTCGATGTCCACGCTGGGCATAGCGGCCTACGGCTACGGGATTCGATACGAGCATGGGCTGTTCCGCCAGCACATTGCCGAGGGCTGGCAAATCGAAGAGGCGGAGGAATGGCTGATCCAGGGAGGTAACCCCTGGGAACTGAACCGTTCCGAGGCTCGTTACCTGATTCCGTTTGGTGGCAGAGCGAGAGCCGACTCGCCGGATGGC